>JAYVRS010000790.1:0-15913 GCA_043776185.1 Bryobacteraceae bacterium
ACTTACGGGCCCCTTCGGCATCGCCTTCGGCGCGCAGTAACTGGGCCATTTGCGAATAAGGCCCCGGATCCTCCGGCTTCAGCCGGATGGCCTGTTCGAGCGCGGGCTTGGCCTCGGCAAACTGGCCCTTCTGCCGTAACACGGTGCCGTGCATGGCCCAGGCGTCGGCATAGTCCGGGGCGAACTTCACGGCTGCGGCGAAGTCCTCGTCAGCCTGATCGAATTCGCCGTTCTGCCAGTGGACAATGCCCAGCGTGTAATGCGCCTCAATCAATTGAGGATCGAGCTCAATCGCCTGCGTCAGGTGCTTCTGCGCCCCCTCCAGATCATCTTTCTGCTTGTAGGACAATCCCAAGTTATAGTGCATCACCGCCGAGCCTGGTGCGATAGCTAAAGCGCGCTGATAGACGTCAATGGCCCTCACCAGTTCGTTCTGTTGCAGGTAAGCGAAGCCCAAGTTACTCATCGCGGCGAGATTCTTGGGTTCGCGAGCCAGCACATACTCAGCCTCAGCCTTTCCCTTCGCAGCGAAGCCCTGGTCGACCAGCAGAAAGCTGAGCGAATTCCGGCACTCGAGGCACGCGGGCTTCAGAGCCACCACTCGCTGATAAGCCGCCAACGCCCGCACCCGGTCGCCGCTTTCGCTAGCCGCCACCGCATAACGCTGCCAATACTCGAGGTTACCCGGAGCCCGGACGGTGGATTCGGTGAGTGACTTCAGCGCACTCTCGCGATCGCCCTCCAGCCACAACGCCACTCCGAGATGGTAATGCGCTGCGGCATTGGCCGGCGAGAGCCGGATCGCTTCCCGGAAGCGCGCCAGCGCCTCGGGGCGGCGTCGTAGCGCGGCCAGCAAGAAGCCGGTCTCGTCCTCTAGTGCCGACGAACGGGGCTGCTGCTTTTCGACAATAGCAAGCGCAGCGGCCGCATCTCCCGCAGCCTTGTACCGGTCCGCGGCGGCGCGCCAATCCGCCTGCATCAGCAGTAACATGAGTAGCGAACTTGAAATCGTGACCATCGAGGGCAGCTTCGATCATCATACAGTGGAGCCTGCACCAGCGGCGTAGACTGAAGACATTGCACCGTTATCTCCCACCAGTGCTCGCGATCCTTGGAATACTCATCCTCATTCCGAGCGCGCTGATGCTCGGCCCGCTGGTGGGACGTTTGAGGGATGAAGACCCATCGGTTGCTTTGGCTCCGTTGGCCAGCATTCCCTTGGCGCGGGTGGGGAAACAGCACGCGATGAAGGTGGTGGTCCCGGACACCGATCAATGGCGGCGCATCCGCCGTAATTGGGGCGAGCCAGATCTGGTGGTCGCTGCTCTCTCAAAAGATGGCCCGGACCGGTGCTTGGCAGACCTGGCCAAAGAAGTGGAAGTCACGACGCGAAGCAATCCGATCCCACTCAAGCGCGCGGCGGCAGGCTATGGTCACTCGTCGGCGTGTGGGTTGAGCAGCTTTGCGTTTCGGGCTCCACCGGCCGCCGAGTTACTGGTGACGGTTACCAAACGCGATCTACTTCCGTGGCCGATTGGTGACCTTGTCGTGCGGTGCGATTGGCCCAACACCAAAGACAAGCTGGTCGGCATCTCCATCGAGAGGGACTTACAAAAGCTGCACCCGTTGGCCGGCGCGGGCGCGATCACGGGGCTTCTTTTTCTAGCCCTCGCTAGCGACCTTCGGCGGTGGCGTCGCCAAGCAGTTGAGCCCTAAGGCATCGCCAGCAGCGTCGTCATGGTGACGATGCCGTCCCACAAATTGGCCAAGCGCAGATTCTCGTTGAAGCTGTGCTGGTTGTTATCGTGATTCACGATCGGCACGCCGATTAGTGGCGTATGTAACTCCTGCTCGAACACCCACAGTGGCACGCTGCCACCAAGCGAAGGGCTCGTCACTAAGTTAGGATAGACTTTCCGTAGCGTGGCGATCACCTCGCGCGAAATCGGCAGCTCCATACTGGTGCGCACCGCGTTGTAACCCTCACGAGAAGTGACCTTCGCAATCTTCGAGTACTTACGCCGCTCGTCATCGGTAGGGTCCTGGCTGGTGATGTAATATCCCTGCTGGCGGATGTGCACCTGCAACTTACTCACCTGACGCCGGTGGTCGTTGCCCTTCACTAGCCTCAGATCGAGCGAAGCTGTGGCCTTGGCCGGGACGATATTGCGGGCGTTCGCCCCGGTGCCAGCGCTCTCTAGGCCGCGCACGTTCAGGCTGGGCAGCATGATACGCTCCACTAAGCGCGCCCCATTGCCATCGGTATTCACTAAGCCGAGCTCTTCCTTCAACTGATCGTCCACCGCCGGCACGGCGAGTAACGCCTTGCGCTCGGCGGCATTCATCGGCGTCGTGTCGTCATAGAATCCCGCGACTAACACCTTGCCCTCCCCGTCCGTCATCGTGGCCAGCAGACGAGAGAGCATCATCGCCGGGTTCGGGGCCCAGTTACCGTAGTGGCCGCTATGTAACTCGCGCTTGGGGCCATAAACCGTAAGTTCCACGGTAGTGACGCCGCGCACGCCGAAGTAGAGCGAAGGCTGCCGATTCTGGTGCACTGGCCCGTCGCAGATCAACCAGACATCGCCCGCTAGTAAGTGCTTGTAAGTCTTGGCGAACTGCTCCAGATGAGGCGACCCGGCCTCTTCTTCGCCCTCAAAGAAGAACTTTAGATTCGCCTGATGCGCAATGCCCAGGGCCTTCATCGCGTCAAGCGCCGCCATCATGGCCATGATGGGCGCTTTGTCATCCGAGACGGAACGCGCGTAGAGACGGGACTCGGGGTCTAACCGGCTCGCCACGTCAATCGCTTGGCCCTGGGCATTGCGTAACACGGCCTTCCAAGGGGGCGAGGTCCACTCGCGGGGGTCAACCGGTTGGCCGTCGTAGTGGGCGTAGAAGATCAGCGTCCGCTTGGCGCGCGGAGTCTTGACTTCGCCAAACACTACGGGCGGCACACCCTCCAGTTCCAACAGCCGCGTGGCGATGCCGCGCTGGTTCATCATGCTGAGGATCGCGTCCGCGTTCCGGCGGATATTCGCTTGATCATTGGCGCGGTTGGGAATCTCAATGAGCGGGATAAACTCCCGCAGAATCTCTTTTTCATGAGCCTGCCGCCAAGTGTGGATAGCCTTGACGTCCACTTGGGCCTGCAGGAAACCCGAAACGCAAAGGGCAAGAAGGATGCGCATGGAGTTAGTATCTCAGAAGGGTCCGGATTGCCGATATAATCCACCCAGATCAAATATGGGAATCTTCACCGTCGCCCTACTCGCCGCTCAACTTCTCGCCGCCGCGGAAACCTATGTACTCGGGCCCGACTCACAGCCGCAGGCCGGCGTCCCCCAAGGCGTCATCTCGAAACATAAACTAGAGGCCGGCCAGTTCTATCCAGGAACGCCGCACAACTACTCCCCTTACATTCCCGCCCGTTACGACGCCAGTAAGCCCACGCCCTTCATGATTTTTTTGGACGGCAGTGGGTCGCTCGGCAATGGAGTCCGCGTCCCGGTGGTGCTCGATAACCTGATCGCCAAAGGTGACTTGCCTCCGATGATCGGCATCTTCGTCGACCCCGGCGTGCTTCCCGCCCGGTCCGATCAAGCGCAGAGATACGCTCGGCCAATTCTACTTTGCTGGACCTCTCGGCGTACAGGTGTGCGAGGCCAACGGGCGGGTCGCAATGATTCTGAACCCGCCGGAGCCGGGAGCCATCGCCAGTGTGACCTTTGCGGGCCCAGACCTCAGTTGGCTCTACGTCGCCCAGGGCAGTAAGTTGTTCCGGCGGCCCACCAAGGTCCGTGGTGCCGCATCGTGGGACTTAGTGAAGCTCCCCAGGCCGCCGCTTTAAGCGCTCAACGCTCACCCATCACTGCGCTTCATCGGCCACGTCGCCAATCAAATTATCCACCCACTCAACGGCCTCGGCTTCCTGAAGCTCGTCGAGAGCCATGGTTCGATAAGCGGCGTCAAGCTCCGCATCAACGACGTGAGGCCGGGCCAGATCTTCGGAGACCGTGATCGCTTTCATCTCATCCCCATTTTCTACCTACGTTACGTAGAAGTCCAGCTAGACACCCAGCACGCTAGCTCGCCCATGATACCTTAACGCAATGCGAATCCTGTTGCCCGCCTTGGCGATGATTCTTCTCAGCACCTGCCAGCGCACCGAAGAAAAGTATGACCTGATCATTGCCGGAGGTGCCGTGCTCGATGGCGAAAACCATCCCGCCGTCAACACCGACATCGGCATTCGCGATGGGCGAATCGCCAAGATCGGCCCCATGGGAAGCTCCTCCGCCACGGAACGCATCGATGCCCGCGGGCTCACCGTCGCCCCCGGCTTTATCGACATCCATTCGCATTCCGACTATTCGATGCTGCGCGAGCCCAAGGGCGAAAGCATGGTCCGTCAGGGCGTGACCACGCAGATCCTCGGCGAAGGGCCATCCGCCGGACCCGTCAAACCGGAGAAGCGCGGCCAGGAGATCGAAGGCGTCAAAGTGGATTGGAGTACCCTGGGCGGCTACTTCGCGCGCCTCGAAAAGCAGGGCATCGCCACCAACATTGGCTCTTACGTGGGGCAAGGGCAAGTATGGAACTACGTTCTGGGCGATACCTTTCGCGCCGCCACCAAGCAGGACTTGGACGAGATGAAGACGCTCATCGCCCAGGCCATGGACGAAGGCGCCTTAGGCCTTTCTTCCATGCTGATGCTGCCTCCCGCGAATCTGGCCCACGCGCCTGAGTTAGCCCAACTCGCCTCAGCCATCGCGCCCGGGCACGGCATCTACTCTTCGCACATTCGCGATGAAGGCGAGACCGTGTTCGAAGCGGTTAAGGAAGCGATCGACGTGGGCCGCCGGGCCAAGGTGCCGGTCGATATCATCCATCTCAAAATTGCTCACAAAAAGCTATGGGGGCGCATGAATGAAGTGATCACCGTCATTAACAAGGCGCGGGCGGAGGGCCTCGTCGTCACGGCCAATGTCTATCCCTACACGGCCGGCCAGAACAGCTTGGTCTCCATCGTGCCACCGTGGGCCCACGAAGGCGGCCGTGAGAAGCTACTCGCGCGGCTCAAGAATCCCGTGGACCGCGCGCGCATGCATCGCGAAGTCTTAAGTGGTTTGCCCAACTGGTATAACCACTATCTGGCTACGGGCGATGGCTGGGCCGGCATGTTACTCGTCTCACTTAAGAGCGAGCGCTTCAAGAAATTCCAGGGCAAGCGCATGAGCGACATCATTGCGGCCGAGGGTAAGGATCCGGTGGAGACCATGTTCGATGTAATTACCGAAGAGCGCGGGCAAACGCCCACCGTCTTCTTCCATCACAGCGAAGCGGATATGCGGCTGGCGCTGAAACAACCCTGGACTTCGATCGGCTCCGACGGCGCGGCCGTCAATCCGGAAGGGCCCACCGGTGTGCCCCACCATCATCCGCGTTACTACGGCACCTTCCCGCGCATTCTGGGGCGCTATGTGCGCGAAGAGAAGGTGCTCGAATTGCCCGAAGCCGTTTACAAGATGACCGCCCTCAATGCCGACAAATTGGGCATCCGCGACCGCGGCCGTTTGAAGGAAGGTAACTGGGCCGATATTACACTCTTTAACGCCCGTATGGTGATCGATCAGGCCACGTTTGAAAAGCCCAAGCAATTTCCGATTGGCATTCCTTATGTGATCGTCAACGGCAAAATCGTACTTGATCGCGGCCGGCACACCGGCAACCTCGCCGGTCGAATTGTGTATGGCGGGGGCAAGAAGTAGTCAAAAGAAAGGTGAGCGGCGAGAGTCCATTGCGATTAGGAACAGACTGCCGCTCACCAGAGATCCGGCCATCAGATGCGAGGCTGGGCCGGGGAGGACTACTTGCTACTCAATAGTGTGTTTTGCGCGCCATTCCTCTCACTTATTTTTCATTTATTTTTGGGTGTATGAAAAATGATCGGACCGGAGAGGGTTTTTGCCGACAATATCAACAACTGCCGGGTGAGCCGGATGTCGACTTCCCGTTCGACGTACGTCCATTCCTGAGTTGCCCGGAGTTTGGCGAGCAGTTCGTTGAATTCGGCGGTGTATTGCGGGGCGAATTCGAACCAGGTGAGAAAGTCGAAGGGCTCGCCCAAGTCGCGCGAGTGGTGCAGGCGGCGGGCGATGGCGGGTAGGTACGTGAGGCCGATGGCGTTGTGCTGGGACGTCTCTTCGAAGATGGCGCGGCGGGCGTCTTGAGCCAGATCCCGCCATGGGGCGCTCTTTTTGATGGGGATCAATGCGGCGCAGGTGGCCTCGTCGCGTCCCAAAGCAGGCTGAATGGCTAAAACAGGTTTCCGTTAGCATAAATGAAGTTCTGAGGGTTGCTATTCCGGTCGAGGATCGAAACCAAGCGGCCTTGAGATGAGAAGATCGACTTTGGTGGTTTTTGCGCGTAAGAGTGAAGTGCCAAATGCTCTTCCGGTATTGGAGAACCTTTCGCTGGGCCTAGTCCTTCCATACAGTGAAGTGCGGGTCTGCCGCCAACCCTGGTGCAACAGCGCCGATTTTTCGCCGGTTTTCCGAACTCGCCAGAGCGCGCAAGCGTATTCCAGGTGGATGTGACTCTGACCACGGGAAGCGAATCAGGAACGCGCGCGGATGGATCATGGGCCCAAATAGTTCACCTTTCGCGCACTCGTTGTTGTAGAGTTCGTATCGAGAAAGGTATTTAGGAAATGTTACCGTTCGTTATCTTTGCCGGGGGCGTGCTGCTCCTGTTGGTGCTGTTGATTTGGTTCGCCATTGGCTTGGTGCTGATCCGCGAGGATCAAGTGGGCGTGGTGGTGAAGCGATTCACCATGAATGGCCGCAAATTGCCGGATGGCCGGGTGGTTTCGCTGGAAGGCGAAGCTGGCTACCAGGCCGCGACGCTGGCCCCGGGCGTCCATCCGTTTTATTGGCCGTTGCAATATAAAGTGGAGAAGTTCCCCATCACCATCATTGAGCCGGGGTCCATCGGTTTGGTGATTGCCAATGACGGCGCGCCGATGCCGGTGGATCGGGTGCTGTGCCAGCCAGTAGCTTGCGACGATTTTCAATCAGCCGAAAAGTTCTTGCGCGGCGAGGGCCAGAAGGGTCGCCAATCGGCTATTTTGACGGCCGGCTTCTACCGCATTAACCCGGTGTTGTTTCGCGTGGTGCCGAACATCGCGATGACCAAAATTGGCTCTGACAAAGTGGGGATTGTGACCGTGATGGATGGCGCGCCGATGCCGGCGGGCCAGATGGCGGCTAAGCCAGTGGGCACCCATGAGGACTTCCAGAATCCGGCGGCCTTTATTCGCGCGGGGGGCTGCCGCGGCCTGCAGGAGCAGATTATTTTGGCCGGCAACTACAACATCAACCCATGGTTCGCCGAGATTGAGCAGTCTGACCTTTACGAAGTGCCGATCGGCTACGTCGGCGTCGTCGTGAGCTTTGTGGGCGACGACATGAGTGACATCTCCGGCGACCAGTTCACCCACGGCAACATCGTCCGCAAGGGCGGCAAGGGAGTGTGGGACGAGCCGCTCTACCCGGGTAAGCATCCGCTGAACTCGCGCATCATGAAGGTGGAGGCGGTGCCGACCACCAACATTGTGCTGAATTGGGCGACGGCGCGTTCCGAAGCGCACAAGCTCGACGAGAAGCTTTCGACGATCACGGTGCGTTCGCAAGACGGCTTCAACTTTACGCTGGATGTTTCGCAGATCATCAACATCGGGGCCACCAAAGCGCCTTGGGTGATCTCGCGCGTGGGCAGCGTGCGCAATCTGGTGAATCAGGTGCTGGAGCCCATCGTGGGCAACTACTTTCGGAACAGCGCCCAGAATTACTCGGTGCTCGACTTTCTGTCGAATCGCGCCGAGCGCCAACAGGAGGCGCGCAAGCACATCACCGACGCCATCAAGGAGTACGACGTCCAAAGCGTCGACACTCTGATCGGCGATATCACGCCGCCGCCCGAACTGATGCACACGCTCACCGCGCGCAAGATCGCCGATGAGCAACGCAAGACGTTCCAGATTGAGGAGCAGGCCCAACGCACGCGCCAGGAGCTGGAGCGTCAAAAGGCTTTGGCCGACAAACAGAAGGAGTTACTGAACTCCGAGCAGGACGTTCGCGTGGCGGAGATGCGGGCCAAAGCGGCCGTGGAAGCCGCGCAGGGCGATTCCCTAGTGATGTCGCGCCGCGCGGAGGGCGAGGCCATGGCCAAGAAAAGGATCGGTGAAGCGGAAGCCGAGGTGGTGGCCATCCGGGGCCGCAACGAAGCGGAGGCCATCCGGTCGATCGGGCAGGCACGGGCGGATGCTTACAAGCTGGGCGTGGAGGCGATGGGCGAAAACTATTCGATGCTGCAGATCTTCACCGTGCTGGCCGAGAAGGGCATTCGCTTGACGCCGGACGTGCTGGTATCGGGCGGGGAGAAGTCCGCCTCTTCGACGGATGGCCTACTGGCGGTCCTGCTGCGGGATACGGTGGCGAAGAAGCCAGGCTAAGTCGAGAAAAAGTGGCTGCGGACGCGGCGCGGCCACTTTTCTTGAATCGGGAGCCTATCGGTTCGTCAGGAGAATATACAGGTTGAGACCGAAAAAAACGACGGCGGGTAGCGTGGCCGTCAGCGAATCTCGAATCCGGATTCGGATCACGATGGCCGCGGCCATCATGAGAGTCAACCCGCCCGCCGAGACCGCCGTCAGGGGCGGGTACCAAAAGCCGAGAGCGAATCCTATCGCGGCCGCGATCTGAAGAAAACCCGTGAGCTTCAGCAAAGGCGCTGCACGATAGCGCACAAACTCTGATTCCATTCGTTTTGAAAACAGGCACGCTACCCCATGGCCCAGAAAAAAGATGATCAGGATGATTTGCACCATAAGAGTTGAACGAGCCATTTAGCACCTAACCTATAATAACGAGCATGTACACGAGGTAAATCGTTTCGGATTACGAAAGGAATTCTATGCACTCGATCATTACTTTTTTGCAGTGGGTTGTGGCACTGGGGCTGGTGAATGTTTGGCTGTTGCGCTTTAATCGAGCCACCAGCTACCGCGGGGGGCAGGCGCGCACGATGCGCGAAGAGTTTGCAGCCTATGGCTTGCCCGCTTGGTCGCTCTTAGTGGTGGGAACACTAAAAATCGGCGCGGCAGTTGCGCTCATCGCCGGGGCTTGGTTCCCTGGAGGAGTTCTTCCTGCCGCAGCGGTCATTTGTGTTCTGATGGTCGGTGCCTTGGCCATGCACTGGAGAATGCACGATTCTATCAAAAAATATGTACCCGCCTTTGCGATCCTGGTGATGAGTCTCACGATCGTCGTCAGTGCGATTGCCTACTAGGCGCGGCCCAACATCACCTCGACTTGGTGTCCCGCTGACCAGCAAAGTGGAGATGATGTAGAGGGGCTGAAGGGGTACAGGGTCGGGGACAGGGTCGCGTCATCGCTGACCGCCCCCCGCCCGTCTCCGTGCGAGGAACCAGATCCCGGAACCGAAGAAGCGGGCCGCTTCAGTTATCTCCCTGTTCGGAGCTTGGCGAGAGTGGCGGCCATCTCCTGGACCCGCTCGGGATGCTGTGTTGCTAGGTTCCTGGTCTCGCCGAGGTCGGTGGCGAGGTCGTAGAGTTGGGGGTCCGGGGCCGATCCCATCTCCGTGTTGGTGTTCGGGTTGATCTTTTGGCCCTGGCCCGGTGGAATGTACTTCCAGGACCCGGCGCGCAATGCCAGGCCATTGTTTTGCTCTACCAGTACGCTCCGCCCTTTCCGGCTCTGGCCGAGCAGGACGGTGGAATGGTCCTCGCTGTCGGGTCCGGCTTCTGCCGGCAAGGTGCGCCCGGTGAGCGCGGCGAGCGAGCGCAGCAGGTCCACCTGGCTGAACAGGGCATCCGAAACACCAGGCTTGATCCGCGCCGGCCAATGCGCGATAAAGGGCACTCGCGTGCCGCCTTCGAAGGCGCTGTACTTGCCACCGCGGAGCAGTCCGTTGGGCCGATGCGCGCCAAGTTTCGCGACCGCGTCATCCTGATAGCCATCGTCCACCACCGCGCCATTGTCGCTCGAGAGCAGGACGAGCGTGTTGTCGAGCAGCTTCCGGCGCTCGAGCGTCTTCACGATTTCGCCGACGCACCAATCGAGTTCCGCGATCGCGTTCCCGCGCGGACCCATGGGAGTGGAATCGCCGAAGCGTGGATGGGGCAGCCGCGGGACGTGGATATCGTGGGTAGCGAAGTAGAGAAAGAACGGTCGCGCGCGATGGGCTTCAATAAACGACGTGGCACGCTGCGTCAGTACATCGGCCATGGTTTCGTCGTTCCACAGCGCCTGCTTCCCGCCTTTCATGTAGCCGATGCGGCTGATGCCATTGACGATCGTCATGTCGTGACCGTGGCTCGGCCTCATCTTGAGCAGTTGGGGGCTGGATTTGCCGGTGGGCTGGTCGTCGAGCGGCCCCTGATAGCTGACTGCCATCGGGTCCTTCGGGTCGAGGTTGGCCACGCGGTGCCCGTCCACGTAGACGCAGGGAACGCGGTCACCCGTCGCCGGCAGGATGAAGGCTTCGTCGAAGCCGATTTCGAGCGGCCCGGGTTGGATGTCAGTGTTCCAATTCACATCGCCGTTGCCGAGGCCCAGGTGCCACTTTCCGACCACGCCAGTGCGATACCCGGCCGCCTGTAGCATCGAGGGCAGCGTGAACTTTCCGGGCTGGATGAGTGCGGGAGCGTCCCCGGGTAGGACCCTCGCTTTGGGAATCCGGAAGGCGTACTCACCGGTTAGCAGGGAGTACCGCGACGGCGTGCAGGTGGCAGCCGTGGTGTGGGCGTCGGTGAAGCGAAGACCGAGGGCGGCCAAACGGTCAATGTTCGGAGTACGGACCCGCGTTGCCCCGTAGCAGCTGATGTCTCCGTAGCCGAGGTCGTCGGCGTAGAGAATGACAATGTTGGGCCGGGTCGCCGGCGCCCCATTCGAGCGCCGCGAAAGTCCGGTGAACGCGGCGGAGCCCGCCAGAAAGTTTCTACGCTTCATCTCAAGAATGGCTATCCTCTGCCCGCCGCCTTCTAAGGTAACAAGTTCCCGGCAGCTTTCTCTTGGATCTGGTTGACTCCGCAAAGCCACCGGGCCAGTCGGCGGGAAGTATGCACTACTTCGGTGTTACGTGGATCAGGGCGCCGGGATTAGCATCCTCCAGCATCCAAAGCGAGCCATCGGGACCTTGTTCCACATCGCGGATGCGCTTGCCGACCTTCCAGCGCTCGGCCGTCTTGGCTCCGCCCTTACCGTCGAAGATGATCCGATTGAGCGACATGGTCGCCAGGCCGCTGATGAAGCCGCTGCCATCCCATTGCGGGAATGTCTTGGTGCCGCGGTAGAACATCAGGTTGCCCGGCGCGATCACCGGAACCCAATAGAGCACTGGCTTGGTGAAGTCGGCCCGCGTGTCGTGGCTGGGGATGGGCACCTCGTTGTAGTTCCTGCCATAGGAGACAGCGGGCCAGCCGTAATTCTTGCCCTTTTCAATCAGATTCAACTCGTCGCCGCCGTTCGGGCCATGTTCCACCTCCCACAATTCGCCAGTAGGTGACAACGCCATGCCATAGGGTGCGCGAAAGCCGCTAGCCCAGGTTTCCGCCGGCGTCAGGTTGGGGCCGGGGAAAGTATAGGTGCTGACGATCTTGGCCGTCTTGGCCGCCTCGGTGTCGCGTGGCGGATCGATCAGCACGATGCTGGCCGCACCGGTTTTGCCGGCATAGGGATTGCCGGGGGCGGGTTTACCGTCGAGCGTCAGGCGTAGAATCTTACCGACGGGCTGGTTCGGATCCTGGGCCGGCACCATGCGCTGGCGGTCGCCAACCGTCATATACAGATACTGGCCATCGGGCGAGAAAACCACTTGCCCGCCCGCCTGCCCGCCCTTGCCCCTCGGCAGTTGGCGCCACAACACTTCAAAAGCCTCCAGTCGGGGCCGGTTTCCGATCATCAGTTTGGCGCGGGCCAACGCCTGGCCTCCCCCATAGTCACCGGGCTCGATATAGGTAAGATAAATGCTCTGGTCCGTGGCGTAATTCGGCGAGACGAAAACTCCCAGCATGCCGTTCTGGCCCTGCCAATAGACGGCGGGTGTATTGGCCAAAGGCGCGATCTTTTCTCCCTGCGGGGATACCAGCCAAATGGGCCCGATCTTTTCGGTCACCAGCATCTGGCCATCGGGGAGGAAGGCCAGGCGCCAGGGCAATCCAAAGCTGGCCACCGTGGTCATTTTAAAGGGCAGGGTCGCTTCGGGCTGCTGTTGGCCTACATTCACTTGGGCCCAAGCCGCCACCGGCGCGAATGTTGCGAGTGTGAGGAATAGCGCTGCTCTCGCCATGTTCATGTTTAATTCTCCTGTGTCGTTATGCATGCCTATACGTCCCAGTATACGTGTCGATTCGGTCAAGTTTCCAAGGCATCGTGCCCCGCTCCGCTAAAGCTAGGGCAGATCCCCGTCCGGTCACTGCGGAATCTTTGGATACGTCGATTCCTACCCAGCATTCTGCAATATTCTTTAAGGGCACGGTCGGATACCCTTCTTTGTAAATGCGGGCTCGACTTTCACCTCGGCCCCAGCGACGGTTCGGGCTTTGACCGGAAATTCGATGGCGTAGATCCAGCTTACGGACGGGATGGACGTTCACCCTTGGGACGAGTCGATCTTACGCCGCCACCTTTCCGGCCCCGTCTCTGAAACCGGGCCGGAGCTTTCTCTGTTTTTCCAACATACAAGGGTGGGGATCCTGCAACCAAATCCCAATAGAATCAACAACTCCCGGCTTCGTTTCGTCACCCCCCGTCGCCACCACATCCCCACCACGAGAAACCAGCAACCCCGAGCCTCAAGATTTCATCTCTACCTTCAGTAAACCTCTTCAGGAGTCCTCCCCAATCATGACCTCGCTTCTCAGCATCACCCTCGCCCTGATCCTTTTCACCACCTCCGCCTTCGCCCAAGCCAACGCCCTCAACGGCCAAATCCTCGGTGCCGTCACGGACGCCGCCGGAGCAGCCGTTGCTGGAGCCAAAGTCAAGGCCACCAATACCCAAAACGGCTACACCATCTCCACCGAAACTTCGGCCAGCGGACTGTACCGCTTCAACATCCTACCCCTCGGCGAATACGAAGTCATCGTCGACGCCACCGGCTTCGCTCCCAGCCGCGTCACGGGCATCCTGCTGAACGCCGGCTTCGCCACCATCGATGTTGTCCTCCAGGTAAAAGGCGTCGCCACCGAAGTCGTCGTCACCGCCACCAACTCCGTCATCGACCCCAGCCGCACCGACCAGGGCAGTTCCCTCAGCTACAACACCCTCACCAACCTCCCGCTCGTTTCCCGCAACCCCTTCAACTTCATCCTCCAGCAACCCAACGTCTCCGGCCGCGGCAATACCGAATTCGGCGTGCCGCGCAAACTGAACGCCAACGGCTTCAACGGCCGCATCAACTATCAGCTCGATGGTGCCAACAACGTCCAGTCCGATCGCGCCGGCATTCGCCTCATGCCGGTCTCAAATACCTGGGTGCAGGAAGTGCAACAGGTCTCCAATGGCTTCGCCGCCGAGTTCGGCAACACCGTCGGCACCGTCTTTAACACCATCACCCGCTCCGGCACTAACAGCCTGCACGGCGACGGATCCTTCATTTGGCGGCGCACGCCTTACAGCGCTCGTCCGGCCCTGCTGCGTGCCGCCGCGCCCACGCCCCAAGTGAATGTCAATGCTTATAACTTCACCGGTGGCGGTGCCCTGGTAAAAGACCGGGTCTTCTTCTTCGGCGCTTACGAGCGCGTCAAGCGCGATCTCCCCAACACCGTCTCCGTCCTCCCCGCCGATCTGGCCGCCCTCGGGCTGCCCGCCACCTTCGCCAATGCGATTCCTTTCCGGCAAGACGTCCAGTTCTTCATGGTCAAGTCCGACGTCCAGTTGAATAATTCCAACCGGCTCTCGGTTCGCTACAATGGCCATCGCAATAACTCGCCCTATAACAATGCCGGCGGACTCACCACCGTCGATCGCACTTACAATTTCGTTGATCGTTCGCACGCCGGGGCTGTCCAACTTATTTCTGTTCTTTCGCCGAAGTCGGTAAATGAACTTCGCGTGCAGATTCCCTACCGTAGCCAAGCCCAACAAGCCTTCGAAGCCACCGGCAAAGGACCCGCCATCACCATCCCCAGCGTCGCCCTCTTCGGTAACTCGCTCGCCGTTGGTTTTATTTACGAGGAAACCACGCCCGAAGTCTCTGATAACTATTCTTATAACCTCAATCAGCATTCGCTCAAAGTCGGTGCCACCTTCCGCGGCTTGCGCGATACTCAAGTACAAAGCACCAGCGCCAATTACACTTTCGCTTCCATCGCTACTTACTTAGCCGCTAAGAACGGCACTAATCCCAAGGGTTATACTTCCTTTGTCCAAACCGTAGGCGACCCTTCCGTCAATTACAACTCACTCTTCTCGAGCATCTACGGGCAGGACGCTTGGAAGCCCCGCGCCAACATCACCATCAGCTACGGTCTGCGCTACGACGTCTACAAGCCGCCGACCGCCAACGCCACTTCACTCTTCCCCACGGCTAAATCCTTCCGCACCGACAAAAACAATATCGCCCCTCGCCTCGCCATCGCCATCGGCCTCGGTAAGTGGGTTGTCCGCGGCAGCGCCGGCATCTTCTACGATCCTTTCCAAACTGACACCTACCGCCGCGCCATCGTCAATAATGGCTCGCCCGCATTCTTCAGCTTAAGCGTCGCCCCCACGGCCGCCTTCGCGCCGAGTTTCCCGGCCGTCTTCACCGGCGCGCCCGCCGGCTTCACCTTGGCCCAACAGGATATTACGACGGTGGACCCGAAATTCGCTAGCCTCTACTCGGCCAATGCCAACGTGACGCTGAGCCGCGAAATCACGCCGGATATCGGTATTACCTTCACTTACTTATTCACCAAGGGCAATCGCCTCCCCATTTACCGCAACATCAATCTCTCCCCCGGGCCTAACACGCTGGCCGATGGCCGTCCCATTTATGCCGGCACGCGCCCCATCGCTGGCTTCGGCAATGTCATCAGCGCCGAGTCCGTCGGCCAATCCAATTACAACGGCTTCAATGTCATGGTTACTAAGCGCTACGCGAAATCCTTTGAGTTAATGGGCAGTTACACTTGGTCCCACGCCCTCGACAACGCGCCGGAGCAGAATAACATCGACAGCGGCGCCAATTTCCTCTCCGACTGGACCAACCGCCGCCGCGACTACGGTAACTCCCTCACCGACCGCCGCCACGTCTTCAACGGGAACGCTCTCTGGAGGCCCCGCGCCAACGGCAGCAATAAAGCCTGGAACTACTTCGTAAGTAACAACACCTTCGCCTTCCTGGCCAACGCCCAAACTGGCGAAAACTTCAATCTCGCCAGCAACCGCATTCTGAACGGCGACGCCTCCACCCCCGCCGCCTTCCAGCGCCCGCTCTACGTGGGCCGCAACACCCTCAAAGCCCCCCGGACCTTCGAGGTAAACCTGCGTTACAGCCGCATCTTCCCCATCAAAGAACGCTTCGGTGCCGAGTTCTTCATGGAGTCCACCAACATCTTCAACCACACCAACGTCACCGGCATCAACAACACCGCCACCGTGGATACGGCCGGCAATATCACCACCCCGGCCAGCCTCGCCTGGACCAGCGCCCTCGACCAGCGCCTCATCCAGTTCGGCCTTAAGTTCAAGTTCTAACTTCGATATGATGACCAAGGAGTATTTCTTAACACCATGGTCACCAGACGCTACTTCTTCTACGGTTCTTTACTGGCGGGTGCCGTCCCCGTGGGCGGCTTCGGCTCCGTCACGTCCCTAAAAGCGCTGGGCTATAAGCCCTTCTACGA
>JAYVRS010000791.1:0-4364 GCA_043776185.1 Bryobacteraceae bacterium
CGGCTGGACTTGAATGCTTAAGGGCCAGTTACTGAATCATGCTGCCGCCTTGCGGGCCTAAGCTCGCATCGGCGACGTTCTTGTTGATGTAACGGTCCAGGTTGATGACGTAGGTCTCAGGAGCGTTGATCAGCACGGGCGAATGAGTGGCGCAGATGATGCGGAAGTTTTTCTTTTCCACTAAGTCGAAGAGCATTTTCAAGATGCGGCGCTGGTTGGATTGGGAAAGGGCCATTTCCGGTTCGTCGAGCAACAGGACGGTGCCATCCGGCAAGCCCGGGAAATTGTCCTGAAACATGGCGAGCATCACTTGGCCGTGGCTGGCCATCTGTAGAAACTCCATCATCTTGGGGTCATCTTTGAAGAACTCGAGCTGCATGCGCGGATTGTGGCTTTCCGCATCGAAGAGAAACGTTTTGGGCGCGGTGGGCGCGCCGCCTTCCCACTTGTAGACGTAGCCGGGGGCCTGCTCGCCCTTCAGAGCATAAAAGATCGAGTGCAACAGGGTGGACTTACCCGAGCCGTTTTCACCCTCCAGCATGACTACCGGATGCGACAAGTCGACGATCAGCGGCATGTGAAAGTTGAGGTTTTGGAAAACCGGGTGGCCAAGTATCTTCAGGAACATCTAATCCGATTGTAACGTCAGCAGCCCGGAACGCTCGAGTAAGGCGCGTTGATCGGGTTCGCGGCCGCGAAAGGCGCGGTAGAGGTCGGCGGGGTCCTCGCTGTCGCCTTTCTCCAGAATAGTTTCGCGGAAAGCCTGGCCAACGGATGGATTGAGGACGCCCTCTTCTTTGAAGCGTCCGAAGGCGTCGGCGTCGAGCACCTCGGCCCACTTGTAGGAGTAATAGCCGGAGCCGTAGGCGACAGGGCTGGAGAAGAGATGGGTGAAGGAGCAGATGCTGGCGTGGTCCGGCGGGAGATCGGCCGGGGTGTAGACCTGCAGCATTTCGCGCGCGTATTGGACGACATCGCCACCGGTTTTTTCGCGATAGCTCTTGGCGTCGAAGTCGATGTGCAGTTCCAGATCGACGACCCCGAAGCCCAACTGGCGCATTTGGGTGTTGGCGGCGCGGAAGGTGCGGGCGCGGTTCAGCTTGGCGAATAGGCCATCCGGAATGGGCTCGTGGGTCTGGTAATGCCGGGCAAAAAGATCGAGGGCTACTTTTTCCCAGCACCAGTTTTCCATGATCTGGGAAGGCAGTTCGACGAAGTCCCAGGCGACGTTGGTTCCGGACAGAGACCGCAGTTCCACACGGCTCAGGCAGTGATGCAGCAGATGGCCGAACTCGTGAAAGACGGTTTCCACTTCGCGGTGGGTGAGCAGCGCGGGCGCGTCGCCAATGGGTTCGGTGAGGTTGCCGCAGATGAGCCCGATGTGGGGCTCACGCGTCCCCTTGGTACCGGTGCGTAAGGCGTCCATCCAAGCTCCGCCGCGCTTGGTTTCGCGCGGATGCCAATCGGAATAGAAGGAGCCCAGTAGCGTGCCGTCGCGGTCGAGAATGTCGTAGGTATGGACGTCGGCGTGCCACACGGGGAGCCCGGACCGTTCGAGCACTTGAATGCCGAAGAGGCTTTCGGTGAGCGCGAACATGCCGCGCAGCACCTGGGGCAAGGGAAAGTAAGGCCGCAGCTCTTCTTCGTCAAAGTCGTAGCGCTCGTGGCGCATCTTTTCGGCGTAATAGCCGACGTCCCAAGGCTGGGGTTCCGGGGCGAGGTCACCTTCCAGTTTGCGGCGGAAGGCGAGTAAGTCGCGATTTTCACGCCCAAAGCGATCGAGGGTGTGCGCGGCTAGCTCCAGTAGAAATTCGAGGGCGCGCGCGCCGCGCTTCGACATGCGGTCTTCCAGAACGAGGTCAGCAAAATTAAAGTAGCCCAGTAAATGCGCCTTCTGGTGACGCAGGGCCAGAATGCGTTCCACTAACTCCGAGTTATTGAAAGGGCCGGCGGCAGCGCGCAGCATGTAAGCCCGGTAGAAGTGCTCGCGGATGCGGGCATCGTCGAGGTAAGTGAGAACCGCGGAATAACTCGGCCCTTGGAGGGTGAAGCGCCAGCCGGCGAGCCCTTTGGCTTCCGCGCTTTGCCGAGCGGCCGCGATGGCTGAGGGGGGCAAGCCGGCGAGTTGGGCTTCGTCGGTGATGAGGTACTCGAAGAGGTTGGTGGCGTCTAAAACATTTTCCGAGAATTTTGTAGTGATGCGGCTTAGCTCGACCTCTACTTCCTGCAACGTGCGCTTGCCTGCGTCATCGAGTTCGGCGCCGTGACGCCGGAAGCCGTCGACGGTCTTCTTGAGATAGCGGCGCTGGACCGGATTGAGGCTGGGGAGTTCCGCGCCGGCTGCCACCTCTTTAACGGCCTTCCAAAGGCCCGGATTCAGCGGAATCGACGAAAGAAACTCACTGACGCGCGGCTCGGCTTCGTTGTAGGCAGCGCGCAACTCGGGCGTGGTGCAGACGCCTTCCAAATGGCGGACCAGGGACGTGGCGTCCTCCAAACGCTCGGTGACCACGTCGAGCGCGACGAGGGTATTTTGAAACGTGCGCGGGCCGAAGTCCGGCCGGGCTAGGGTTACAATCGCTTGGCTTGCTTCAGCGAGCAGGGTTTCCAGCGCCGGCATTACCTGGCTCGCCTGGAATTGATCAAAGTGAATCCGAAAATCGCGATTCAGCAACGGATTATCTTGCGGCAACGACACTACCTCAACCTGGGGTTTGGGAGACGGCGCGAACGGCTTCGAAAGCGGCTTCGCACGACGCCCTATCTACATCATAATGGGTGACCAGACGAATGTCCCGGGCGTTGATGGCGTTCATCAGGACGCCGCGTTGCTTGAGGGCGTCGCTGAAGGCGGGCGCGGGCAGGCCGGTGCCGGTGACGTCGAAGATGGCAATGTTGGTTTTCACCTTGGCGGGATCGATGACGAGGCCGGGTAAGCCGGCGATTTGGGTGGCGAGCCAATGGGCATTGGCATGGTCCTGCGCGAGGCGGGCGGGCATCTCTTCTAGCGCGATGAGGCCAGCGGCGGCGAGGATGCCGGCTTGCCGCATGCCACCGCCGAGGCGCTTGCGCAGCAACCGACCGCGATCAATGGCGGCGCGGGTGCCGGCCAGGAGGGAGCCTACGGGCGCGCCCAAACCCTTCGACAGACAGAACATGACGGAGTCCACCGGAGCGACAATCTCGGCGACCGAATGTCCACTGGCCACGGCGGCGTTGAAGAGGCGCGCGCCGTCCATGTGGACGGGCAAGCCCAACTGGTGCGCCTCATGCGCGATCTCGCGAATGGTCTCCAGCGGATACACGGTGCCGCCCGCCATGTTGTGCGAGTTCTCGATCTCCACCAAACCCGTGGGCGCGGCATGAGGGCCCAGCGGGCGTATCTCGGCCCGAATCTTTTCCCAGCTCAGCAGGCCATCGAGCGTCGGAATCGGCCGCGCCACGCAGCCCGCAAACCAGGCCATCATCGAGAGTTCGTAGTTCAAAATGTGCGCGCGCGATTCGCAAATCACCTCCTGGCCATGCTCGGTATGGAGCTTGATGGCGATGGTGTTGCCCATGGTGCCGGTGGGCACAAAGAGGGCGGCTTCCTTGCCGGTGACGAGCGCGGCGCGGCGTTCGAGCTGATTCACGGTGGGGTCTTCGCCGTAGACGTCGTCGCCTACTTCGGCGTTGGCCATGGCTTGGCGCATCTGCGGGGTGGGCTTGGTGACGGTGTCACTGCGTAGATCGATCATGCAGACTCTATTCGAACACGATGATGGCACTTCGATGGTGCCGGTTGTTAAACTCAGCTAAATGTCTGAAGTTTCCCAGGTGACGATGGCCGATGTGCTGGCCGCGCGCGAGCGAATCGCGGGGCGCATGCGCCGGACGCCGTTAGTGTCGAGTGAGACACTGTCGCGGCGACTGGGGACGAATGTTCATTTGAAGCTGGAGCTGCTGCAGAAGACGGGGTCGTTTAAGCCGCGCGGCGCATTTAACAAGCTGTTGGCGGCCGGAGTGGCGGCCGGAAGTCGCGTGGTGGCGGTGAGCGGCGGGAACCATGCCCAAGCGGTGGCCTATGCGGCCGGGGCGCTCGGCCTGCATTCCACCATCTTTATGCCGCGCAACACGCCCACCAACTACCTGGACGCCACGCGCGAATACGGCGCTGAGGTGGTGCTGGTAGAGAACATCGCCGAAGCCTTCGACGCCTTGGCCCTGCAGGAGCGTCAGGGTGCGACGGCGGTGCATCCTTTCGACGATCCGCTGGTAATTGCGGGCCAAGGGACGGTGGGGCTCGAGATTTTGGAGGACCTTCCCCAGGCGACTGATCTGGTAATCAGTATCGGTGGCGGTGGCTTCATCGGCGGGATCGCGAT
>JAYVRS010000792.1:0-4350 GCA_043776185.1 Bryobacteraceae bacterium
GCCACTAGTTACAACGTCTATCGCGGCGCGGCCACCAATGCCCAAGCCTCCACGCCCATCGCCACGAACATCACTGGGCTCACTTTCTCGAACACCGGACTTACTAATGGCACGGCTTACTTCTACAAAGTGCGGGCGGTCAATAGCATTGGCACTGGCAACCCGTCGAACGAAGCGACGGCCACTCCCGTCGTCGTGGCCCCGCCCGTCGTCGCGCCCGGCGCACCGACCAATCTCTCGGCGGTTTCCGGCAATGCGCTCGCTAACCTCGCCTGGCAGGCCGTCACCGGTGCTACCAGTTACAACCTCTATCGCGGCACGGCGACGAATGCCCAAGCCGCTACTCCTATAGCCACGAACATCACGGGCACGACGTTTTCCAATACCGGACTTACGAATGGCACTACTTACTTTTACAAAGTAAGAGCCGTCAATAGTGCCGGTGCCGGAAATCCGTCGAATGAAGCGATGGCTAAACCGGAAGCTCCCGCACCGCCTCCGCCTACCGCGCCTACCGCGCCGCCCACCAATCTCACCGCCACTGCCGGCAATGCGCAAATCGCGCTTTCCTGGACGGCCGTCGCTGGCGCCACCACTTACAATGTATTTCGGGGCACGGCGGCGAATGCCCAGGCCACCACCCCCATCGTCACTAACGTCGCAGTTACTACATTCAACAACACCGGACTCACCAACGGCACCCCTTACTTCTATAAAGTAGTCGGCGTGAATGCCGGGGGCAGTGGGCCCGCCTCCACGGAAGCCAGCGCCACGCCGCTCGGCGCTCCGGTGGCACCTACTCTGATGACCGCGGTGGCCGGCGACGGCATGGTGACGCTGACGTGGACCGCCGTCACCAACGCGGCCACTTACCGCGTCTATCGCGGCACCGCCGCCAACGCCCAGGCCGCCGTTCCGGTAGCCACCAACCTCACCACGCTCACCTTCGCCAACACCGGCCTCACCAACGGCACGGCTTACTTCTTCAAAATCACCGCCGCCAATGCCGGTGGCGAAAGCGGGCGCTCGAACGAAGTCTCGGGCACTCCGTCGGGCACGGCCCCCGCGGCCGACCCCGCCACGCTCTCCGCCTTCCGGCTCTTGCGGCAAGCTTCCTGGGGACCCAAACCCGGCGATGTGGACCGCGTCAAAAACATCGGCCGCACCGCTTACCTCGATGAGCAAATCGCCATGACGCCCTCCGACTACCCCGACACACTCTATGCCCTGTCCGTCGAAGATGTGCAAGAGCACTTCATGAGGCTCGCCCTCACCGGCAACGATCAATTGCGTCAGCGCGTGGCCTTCGGTCTATCGAAGATCTTTGCCGTCAATGCCGCCGACGTCAATCGTGCGGATGCCACCGTGAACTACTATCGCCTCTTCATGAACGGCGCGTTCGGCAACTACCGCACATTGATGACCGACGTTACCCTCAACCCCGCGATGGGCCGCTTCCTGAACATGTTGAACAGTAAGAGCGAAGCCGTCGGCGGCGCTCCGGCTGTCGAAAACTTCCCCCGGGAACTGATGCAGTTATTCACCTTGGGCACCACCATCATGGCGAACGACGGCACCCCGCAGACGGGCGCACCTTATGCCGTTGAGGACATCAAAGCCCTCGCCCGCCTCTTCACCGGCTGGACCTTCGGCGACGGCAACGCCACTTCCATCCCCACCAACTCGGCCAGCGAAAATTGGCGCTTTCCCATGGAGGCGGTGGAACGCTTCCATGACGTAACCGCCAAGACTTTCCTGGGCGTCAACTTTGCCCCCAACCGCACCACGCGCCAGGACCTCGACCTGGCGCTCGATACGATCTTCAATCAGCAGACCCTTCCGCCCTACGTCTGCAAGAGCCTGATCCAGCAATTGGTCACCTCCAATCCCAGTGCGGCCCACATCCAGGCCTGCACCGCCGCGTTCCTCAACAACGGCAACAACGTGCGCGGCGACTTGCGAGCCACGGTGCGGGCCATCCTCACCCATAGCGACGCAAACCTCGGCACCAATACGGCCGGCAAGCTGATGGAGCCGGTGCTGCTGGTGATCTCGCCGCTCCGCACCCTCAACGCCGCCGTCTCGAACTTCCCCTTCATGTCTGACCTCGCGGAAGACATGGGTCAGAAGGTTCTCTTTCCGCCAACCGTGTTCAGTTACTTCTCGCCGTTCTACAAAATCATGGGCACCGAAATTCTCGCCCCTGAATATCAGATCCTTACCTCCGTCACCGCCCTCACGCGCACCAATTACATTGCGCGCGTGTTAAACAACGACACCAACGGCAGCACCACCATCGATTACACGCCCTTCACCAGCCGTGCCGCCGATGCTACGGCCCTTACTGACTATGTGGCCCTGCAGTTTATGGGCGGCCAAATCTCCACCCAACATCGCAATGCCATCATTAGCGCAGTGAACGTCTCTCCGCCGGCGGACGTTACCGAACGGGTCCGCACGGCGATCTATCTGGTAATTACCTCCGCCCAATATCAGGTGGAACGCTAAGCACCAGTTTCCTGCACATAGACTTACTAACAGAAAGATTTGATATGAACAACAAGAATCGTCGCGACTTTTTAAAGAAAATTGCCTGCCTCGGCGCTGCCGGTGTTGGCTCTCATGTAACTCGGCTGGGCGTGGTATCCGCCAACGCCCAATCCACCTCCACTTACAAAGCACTCGTCTGCGTGTTTCTGTTCGGCGGCAACGACTCGAATAACATGATCGTGCCCATCGACAGCGCCCGCTACGGGGCTTACCAAGCCATGCGCACGGCGCTAGCCTTGCCGCAAAACGCTTTGCTTCCCGCCGGGGCCAGCACTTATGGCTTCCACCCCAGCATGACGAATATTCAGCGACTCTACACCCAGAACCGGGCGGCGATGGTGCTGAATGTCGGCACCCTCGTCCGGCCCACCACCAAGGCCACGCTGCGCACCACGCAACTGCCACGCAACCTGGGTTCGCACGACGACCAAACCCAGCAATGGCAAACCTCCGACCCCATGGGCGGCAGCAGTGGCTGGGGAGGGCGCTTAAACGAGCGCATCCTCACCCAGAACACCGGCACCATCCCGCCCGGCATCTCCCTCAACGGCGGCAATAACATCTTTCTTTCCGCCCCCACCACGCAGCCGGCCAACTTCGCCAACTCCACTTCGCTCGGCTTGTATGGCTTTGGCAACGGCAGCGCCAGCACCGCGCGCCGCGACACGTTGCAACGCGTCATCACCTTCGATAGCGGCATGCAGTTGGTGGGCGCCGCCAATGGCGTCCTCGCCAGTTCCATCCGCACCGCGCAGGAGTTCAACGCCGCGCTAGCCTCCGCGCCCCCGCCCACCGTGGCCTTCCCGGCCAGCGGCCTCGGCAATCAGCTCTCCCAAGTGGCGCGCCTGATGTCCGTGCGCGGCAGCCTCGGCATGAATCGGCAGATCTTCTTTGTCGGCGTCGGCGGCTACGACAACCACGAGAATCAGTTGCCCACCCACGCCAACCTTCTGAATACGGTGGACCAGGCCATCAACGCCTTCTTCGCCAATGTGGAAGGCCTGGGGCTGATGAACAACGTCACCCTGTTCACGGAAAGCGAGTTCAACCGCACCGGCAACGTCAACACCCAAAACGGGTCAGACCATGCCTGGGGCGGCCACCATCTCGTCTTCGGCGGGGCTGTCCGGCCCGGCGTCTACGGCACGCTGCCCACGCACCTGTTGCGTGGCCCCGATGACTCCGGCGATCGCGGCAACTGGATCCCCACCACCGCGCTCGATCAGTACGCCGCCACGCTAGGCAGTTGGTTCGGCGTCCCGGACTCCGACCTCCGCGTCATCTTCCCCAACCTCGCGAACTTCAATCCCCAGAAGCTCGCTTTCCTGTAACCCGCGTTAGTTGGGCGGGCCCCCCGGCCCGCCCCCTACCAAATCCCGTAAAATAGAGGTCTCATGACCCCCGCCGCCACCCCGGAACAATTGGCCAAATACGAAGTCGTCATCGGCCTCGAAGTCCACGTCCAACTCGCCACGCAAACCAAGATCTTCTGCAGCTGCCCCACCAGCTTCGGCGCGCCTCCCAACACCAATGTCTGCCCCGTCTGCCTCGGCCTCCCCGGAGCCCTCCCGGTGATGAGCAAGCCCGCCGTCGACATGGCCATCAAAGGCGCGCTCGCCCTCAACTGCGCCATCAACCCCACCTCCCGCATGGCTCGTAAAAATTACTTTTACCCGGACCTACCCAAGGGCTACCAAATCTCCCAATACGAGCTACCCTTAGCCGAACACGGCTTTGTCGACGTAGTTACTGACCAAGGTGCCAAGCGCATCGGCGTCACCAGAGTCCACATGGAAGACG
>JAYVRS010000793.1:0-15787 GCA_043776185.1 Bryobacteraceae bacterium
CGCGGATTGCCACCCGTGTTGGCGAAGGTCAACCCGCCGTTCACCTTGAACTGGCTCGCCGGTAACTCCGGAATCTGCGTGCCGGCCGCATACTTGGCAATGGCCGCGGAGGCAATCGGGGTGGGTGACGTGCTGTTGAAAGCGTACACCGAACGGTCGAAGCGTTCGGTAATGCCGCTCTCCAAATCCCAGCGCAGGCCCGCATTCAAAGTGAGCTTTTTCGACACCTTCCAATCATCCTGAAAGAAGAGCCCGAGGTACTTATCCTGCTCGGCGTAGCTGGCCACCCGGGCCATGCTGCCGCCAGGGATTCCCAGCAGAAACGTAGTGATCTCGGCACCCACTGCCGCGCCCGCAGCTCCGGTACCCGCCGTGGCCAGACCACCGGCGAAGTTGAAGTCAGGCGACGTCTGCTGAGGGAACCGATTGCGGAACTCGCGATTCGCCCGCGCATCGAAGCCAAAGCGCATGGTATGCGCCCGGGCCACTTTACTAATGGTGCCTGAGAAGTGGTGGATCAAAGACGAAGTGGTGCCGTCGCCGCTCTCCCAATTGGAAACGGTCGAAAACGGCGCTACATTCACCCGCGGATAGGTCGCCGTTGCGCGCTCAATCGAATTCACCAAACTGGACGCGAAGCCCAGCTTCGATAGATCGTAGCCCTGGCTCACGCGGCGCTCCGGGAACTCCTGCTGCGTGATGCCATATCGCAGATTCATCAACAACGACGGGCTGAAGATGTACACGTCATCGAGCGCCACGCCGCGGTTAATGCGATTCAAAATCACGCCGCTGATGTTGTCGCTGGCGTCGAGGAAGCGGCTCTTGTCCTCTTCCCAAAAGTCGCGATGCATGCGCCCGAACAGGCGGTGCTTTTCGCTGATAGTGTGGTCCACCCGGCCCAAATTGGTCCAGTAGTTTTCGAGCGCCCGCGAAGAGCGAATGTAATTGTTGCGCAACTCGCGATTCGTGGTGACCTGGTTCGGATCCGGCCAGGCCTTCAGGAGGTTCTTGGCCACCGGATCGATCCGGCTGGGCGGTATGACATTGCCGGCGAAGGGTTGGCGAGTGAAAAGTCCGTTGGCCCCCGCCGTGGTCGTGAAGGGGTCGTAAACCTGGTAGGACGCGCCCAGAACGAGGTACGGCGACAGGTCCCCTTGGCGCACGGCGGCGATCGGCACCGTCTGCACCTGTTGATTGGACGGATCCTGGAACTTATTGGCCTCGTAAGTGTAGAACCAGAACGTCTTATTCTTGCCGTTGTAGACCTTGGGAATCACCACCGGACCGCCCAGCGAAAAGCCGGCGCGATTGTCGGTGTATCCGGCCAGCTTCAACCCGGCGCGGTTCTGGAAGATCGTTGGCGCGTCGAACGCCTTATTGCGGAACCACCAATGGGCCTCACCATGCAGTTGATTCGTGCCGCCCTTCGTATTCACGTTCACCACGGACCCCATCGTGTGGCCCACCGACGCGTCATATGGCGTCGTCTGAATCTTGAATTCCGAGATCGCCGTCTGCGGTGGCGAAAAGGCCACGCGTGGCGCGGTGCCGTCCGAGTAAATGTTCACCACGCCGTCGATCGAGAATTCGTTGGCGTTATTGCCGACGCCGTTCGTGGAAAACTGCGACGTGGCCGCGTTAAAAGGAGCCTTTCGCAAACGCAGATTCGTCCCATTCACCGTGCCCGGCGCCAGATGCACCAAGTCCATCGCGTTGCCCGCAAACAGTGGCAATTCCACGGCGCGGCGTTGGTCAATCACTTGGCCCAGCGAAGCTTCCGCCGAATTCAACAGCGGCGTTTCGGCGGTCACTTCCACAATCTCCTTCGCATCGCCAATCTGCAGCGCGAAGTCGAGCTTCACCTGGTCCGTCACGCGGACTTCAATGTCATTCTGTACCAGCTTCTTGAAGCCCGTCAGTTCGGCCGACACGGCGTACTTGCCGGGCACCAGGTAGGGCAAAAAGTAGTTGCCCTCGGCGTTCGCCGTCGCCGAAAGGGTGATGCCGGTTTCGGGGTTGGTCGCCCGAACGGCGGCCCCGGCAATCGGCGCGCCGGAAGGGTCGGTGACGCGGCCCAAAATGGCACCGCGCGATTCCTGAGCATAAGCGACAACCGCTTGAAGCAGCAGCCAGGCAAGAGCGAAACGAACAAACATGAAAGACCTCAAAACACGGGGAGTATTGAGTGCATTGTAACGCGGCTATCATAGTGTCGAATGAATCGACTTCTCGCGACGATGTGTACCGTGGCCACCCTGGCCGCCCAAGATCATGCCAAGTGGAGCGACTACGGCGGCGCCGCCGACGCCGCGCAGTACTCCTCGCTCAAACAGATCGACCGCCTCAACGTGGCTAAGCTGCGAAAGGCCTGGAGCTATTCCACCGGCGACAATCTCCGCTACGCCTTCAATCCGCTCATCGTCGACCACGTCATGTACGTGATGGCCAAGAATCTCTCCATCGTGGCCATTGATGCCACCACTGGCAAAGATATCTGGACCCATGCCCCCAACTCCAAGTACATCGTCAACCGCGGCATCAACTATTGGGAGAGTAAAGACCGGTCTGAACGCCGCCTCTTCCTCGTTAGCGACCACCACCTTCGCGCCATCGACGCCCGCACCGGTCAACTCATTCCCGGCTACGACGTCAACCTGAAAGAAGGCCTTGATCGCGATCCCGAAAAAATCGCCCTCGTCCAGTCGCTCTCGCCCGGCCGCGTCTTTGAAGACCTGCTCATCCTCGGCTCCGCCACCAACCAGGGCTATGGCTCGGCACCCGGCGACATCCGCGCCTTCGATGTCCGCACCGGCAAGCTCGTCTGGACCTTCCACACGGTCCCTCGCCCCGGCGAACTCGGCTACGATACCTGGCCCAAGGACGCCTGGAAAACGGTTGGCGGTGCCAACGTCTGGAGCGAGTTCTCCGTCGACGTCGCGCGCGGCATCCTCTACGCCCCCACCGCCAGCGCCAAATACAACTTCTACGGTGCCGACCGTACCGGAGCCAACCTCTTCAGTGACTGCCTGCTCGCCTTGAACGCCCGCACCGGTAAACGCATCTGGCACTACCAAATGGTGCACCACGACATCTGGGACTACGACGCCGCCACCGCGCCCAAGCTGCTCACCGTCACGCAAAACGGCAAGAAGGTCGATATCGTCGCCCAGGTCAGCAAACAGGGCTTCATCTGGGTCTTCAACCGCGTCACCGGCAAGCCCATCTGGCCCATTGAGGAGCGTCCCGTGCCGCCGTCAACGATGAAGCGCGAAAAGACTTGGCCCACCCAGCCCTTCCCCACCAAGCCGCCCCCCTTCGCCCGCCAGACCTTCACCGTCGATGACCTCTCACCCTACCTCTCGCCCGAAGACCGTGCCAAGTTCCGTGACGACATCCTCAGCGCCTCGAATCAAGGCCTCTTCACCCCGCCCGGCACCCGCAACACCATCCAGATGCCCGGCAACAACGGCGGCGCCAACTGGGGCGGAGCAGCGGTCGACCCAGCGAGCGGCCGGCTCTATGTCGTCTCCAAGGACCTTCCCGCCATGCTCAAGCTCGAAACCGAAGCCGACCAAAAACGCAATCTAAAAGACTCGCCCGAGCAGCACGGCCTCGCTATCTACGCCGCCAAATGCGGCGCTTGTCATGGCGTCGACCGCCTCGGCAAGCCCCCCGCCATTCCTGGCGTGGCCGACGTCGCCTTGAAGTCCACCCGCGCCGAACTCGTGCAAGTGATCGAGCAAGGCAAAGCCTCGATGCCCGGCACGACGATCAAGCCCGACGAACTGAATTCGCTGATCGCCTACCTCTACAACCCCACCCGCGCCTCTGCGAACGTGCCGGCTGCGTCCAGTATCGCTGGTGACGACAAATATTACACCGGCTTCGGCTTTATGATCGCGAGCAATGGTCTTTCGCCCATCAAACCGCCCTGGTCCTCGCTCACCGCCTATGACCTCAACCAGGGCAGCATCCTATGGAAGATCCCGCTCGGCGACGTGCCGGAGTTGGCCGCCAAAGGCATCAAAGGCACCGGCTCCCACTTCCCCAAAGTTGGCCCCGTAGTCACCGCCGGCGGACTCATCTTTACCGGCACGCGCGACAAAAAGGTCCGTGCCTTGGATGTCGACACGGGCAGTATTTTATGGGAAGCCGAAGTCGATTCGGCTTTGGAAGGCATCGCCGCCGTCTACGAAGTCGCCGGTAAGCAATACGTCGTCTTCTGCGCCGCCGGACAAGTCGGTCTGACCCCCGGCACCCAAACTAAAATCCAAGGCGCCTACGTCGCGTTTGCCTTGCCCTAAGCGATAGAATCGAAGTAATGGGCCCTCCCATTTACGAACCGAATCCGAAGCACAAAGAACCTTGGCAGCCTGGCCGAAAGGGGTCCCTGTGCCCGGCGTGGTCTCACGAAGTCGCCCAAGACTTGCTCAGGGAAAGCGCTTTATCCCCTGCCGGTGCGCGTTTCGCTACTCGAAACGGACAGCCATTTGCCGGGCAACAGCACCAGCCGGGCTGTTGGCATGGCTATCCAGTCAGTTGGAGCGAAGTACCTGAAAAGATTCGGCGCAATTGGGTCGAGGACGGCAGTGTGACACGTAAACAGATTCGCGACTCCTGGGAATCGCATCGAAAGAGTGCTCGTGACTAAATCGGCCCTAGAACTGCGTCTGGCCTTCGAAACCGATCCCGACGACGGTTACCGCAGCGATCCCGATTTGTCTGCATCTTGGGGTGCATTCGAACTTCGGGTCGGTGACGTCAACCTCTGTCGTCATGTGGCTGACTCTCAGGTTCATGACCAAATTCACTGGTACCTCTTGCCGTTGATCGAGTGGTTTGTCGAGAATTGGGAGCGATTGTTTCACGAGTCGCGCATACCTGCGGGATTGATTCAAAAACGGTCCGCGCGAGAGAGTTGGCTCTCCTCTGAGCCCTTTAATCTGGAGGAGTCTCAGGCGGCATGGGCCGAATCCTGGTGGATGAGCCACGCGATCCGGGCGAGTGCTCAGGGTGGTGTTTTCCCTGACGTCTTCCTGCGACGGCACCGCGACGAACTCGAAGTATCGTGGGGTCCGGCGTCTGTCCCGGGCGCACCCTACGACCTGCGTTTTCTTGCGCCCAGCAGCACTATCATCTTGCCCGTCGGGGAGGTCGCCGAAGCCCTCCACCTTTCTTTAGGCACCGCGATCGCCCAGCTCTTCGAGCGCCGGAATTCCGCGCGGATCGGACGCTTGGTTGAGCGCCACGCTGCATTGATGCACCCCGGCCCAAAGCGCGCCCAGTGGCTAGCTGGCTGGCCTTCGGTCGCCGATTGGGCCCGGGAAATTGTTAGTTCCGTCTCCGGCGATCTCGGTCAATTGGTGGCCGTCCGTGCGCCCCTACCCCTAGCTTTGTTCGGTTCGCTCTCCCCGTCTGTTTCAGAATCGGATGTGCGCACGGTGCTCCAACTCCTCGAGTCGGCAGTGCAGTCGGCGGCCAACTGGAACGGACTCGATCCCATCACGGAGGGCCGGGATCCCTGGGAGCAGGGATACGAATTGGCCGAACGGGCTCGTCTTCAATTGAATCTCGGCGTCACGGAACTCCCGGAACTTTCAACAGTGCTTGATCATTGGAAGATCTCGGAAAAGGAATTGCCTTTAACCGACGCCTATATTCGGGCCATTGCCCTGTGCGGGAACGGACTTCGCCCCACCATCGCCGTGAATACGAATTGTCAGCAGAACTTCACCTCGCCGGGGCGGCGGTTTACCCTGGCTCATGAGTTGTGTCATCTTCTGTTTGATCAGGAAGCCGGTGTACCGCTCGCGGTCGCCAGTGGGCCTTGGGCCCCAACGGAGATCGAACAGCGTGCCAATGCCTTCGCCGCGATGTTTCTTATGCCGACTGCCGCCTGCCAGCGAGCCATCGACCGGCATTTGGGGGCCGATGGTTGGAAGGATGATGTAGTGCGGGCGATTGCCGCCGATCTCGGCACCGGCAAAACTGCCACCCTCCGGCATCTTGAAAATCTTCACCTGATTGACCCGAATGACGTTGCCATCGTGGAGCAAGGGCCCTGAACCAAAGTGCTAAGAATCCCGCATACTATCTACATTTTCCCCATGCGAGCGCTCGCATTCATCAGCTTTCTTCTCCAGCCCGCCTTCGGCGAATACGCCCAAGTCCATGGCCTCAAGATGTACTACGAGGTACACGGCCGGGGCCGCGCCGTGGTGCTGCTGCACGGCGGCATGAATACGATCGATACTTCTTTTGCCAAGCAGATCCCAGTGCTGTCCCAGCACCACCGGGTCATCGCGATCGAGCAGATGGGCCACGGACACACCGCCGACGTGGCCGGACGCGCCCTCACCTATGAAGCGATGGCCGAGGACACCGCTGCCCTGTTGGCACAACTCGGCATTCGCGACGCTGACCTCATCGGCTGGAGCGACGGGGGCCAAATCGCTATTCGCCTGGCCTTTACCCATCCAGAATTGATCCGGAGGGTAATCGCTTCTGGCGTCGGTTTCGGTGCCACACCGGCCGTCGCGAAAGATCTTGGCCCGGAGAAGGACTTCGGCAAACTCGCCGCCGGCTGGTTCCCGGAGGGTTACGCCGCCTACAAGCGCGTCTCCCCGGATGGCCCCGAGCACTGGCAAATCGTCGCCCTCAAAGGCCGCGCCATGTGGTCGGCAGCCACCTGGGGATTCCGTCCCACTGACCTGGCTAAGATCAAACTGCCTGTCCTGATCGTCGCCGGCGACCACGACCTGGTCAGCCTAGAAGAGACCGCCCGGATGGTGCGGGCCATACCGAAAGCCCAACTTCTCGTCCTGCCCGGCACTGGCCACACCACCTTCCAGGACCGCCCTTCCTGGCTCAACCCCATCCTGCTGGATTTCCTTGATCGGGCTGATCAAGTTAAGTAACCGAATTGCCTCAGGTTCGGGAGGCCTTCCGGTCAAACGCTCTCCTTGCTGGATGAACGAGAGTATGATGACTGCGTGTCCAATGTTACTTGGTTTCGATTCGCCTCTTCGGCCAGAATGGCCGCCCAACCCCTCCTAGTCACCACCGTGCTCGCGGCCTGCCTCTTGGGCCAAAGCCGTGTGGACACCAGCAGTTGGACCGCCGTCAACGACCATCGCCAAATGATGGAACAGCTTGGCATCAAAGCCCTGCGACCCGGCCCCAGCGGGAATGACTCGGCTCCGAATCACGCCAACTACGACGTGGCGAAAGCCAATCCCTACCCAAACCTTCCCGATGTCCTCACGCTCAAGAATGGCAAGAAGGTCAACCGCCAAGCCGTGTGGTGGAATCAGCGACGTCCGGAAATTGTGGAGGACTTTGAGCGGGAGGTTCTAGGCCGCGTGCCCAAGGTGGTGCCGAAGGTCACTTGGGAAGTCATTAAGACGGCCGAGGCGATGGTGGGCGGGCATCCCGTGGTCGGCAGGCAGATCCTTGGACACGTGGATAACTCGGCCTATCCCGAGGTCAAAGTGGACATTCAAATGACGGTCGTGATTCCGGCTCACGCGAAGGGCCCCGTGCCGGCCATGATGATGTTCGGCGGGCGCAGCATTCCCGAAGTGGCCTTTCCCTCGCCCGTGTTCCCGGCCAGACCAGGTGCCCCGGCCCGTCCACTGGCCGCCCCGCAGCCGAGCGCCGACCCACCCGCGATCGAACAACTCATTGCCGATGGTTGGGCCGTGGTGACGATCAACCCCGGCAGCATCCAAGCCGACAACGGCACCGGCCTCACCAAAGGCATCATCGGTCTAGTGAACCAGGGCCAGCCCCGTAAGCCGGACGACTGGGGCGCTCTGCGTGCCTGGGCTTGGGGCGCGTCGCGCGGGCTCGACTACCTCCAAACCGACCCCGCGATCAAGCCCAAACAAGTCGGCATTGAAGGCGTGTCCCGGTACGGCAAAGCCGCGCTCGTCACCATGGCCTTCGACACACGCTTCGCCGTGGTACTGATCGGCTCCTCCGGCGAGGGTGGCGCAAAGCTGCACCGGCGCAACTGGGGCGAGGCCGTGGAGAATCTCACTGGCTCCGGCGAGTACCACTGGATGGCCGGCAATTTTCTGAAATACGGCGCTTCCGAAGCATCCTTCGGCAGCAAGACGGCCGGGGACCTGCCCGTCGACGCCCATCAGCTGCTGGCCCTTTGCGCCCCGCGGCTCACTTTCGTCAGCTACGGCATTCCGGAAAAGGGCGATGCCAAGTGGCTCGATCAGCAGGGCAGCTTTATGGCTGCGGTGGCCGCGCAACCGGTGTTTCGACTGCTCGGGGCCCATGATTTGGGCGTCAAAGAGGACTACCATACGGCCCAGATGCCGGCCGTGAACGTCAGCCTGCTCGATGGGCAACTCGCCTGGCGCCAGCACGATGGCGGACACACCGATGCGCCCAATTGGAAGTACTTCATTCCCTGGGCCGACAAATTCTTGCACCACCAGGCGGGGGCCCAGCGCCCTTGAGGGCTCTCCTAGCCTCAGAAGCCAAGGCAATCGGCTAAAATACAGCGTGTACCTAATCGCCCTCTTGCTCGCCGTCGACCCCCTTGGGGTCGCTCGGACGGCCGACCCCCTTTGGGTCGCGAAACCTCTCACGGCCGCGCATAGCTTTACCAAGGAGATCGAGGGCCCGGCCGTGGACCGCGCCGGCCATATCTACGCGGTGAGTTTTGCCAGCACCGCCACCATTGGCCGGGTGAATCCCCAAGGTGATGGGCAGGTCTGGCTGAAAATGCCCGACGGTTCGCTGGGCAACGGCATCCGGTTCGACCGCGCCGGCACCATGTACATCGCCGACTACACCAAGCACAACATTTTGCGCGTGCGCCCTAAGACGAAAAAGGTGGAGGTCTTCGCCCATCACGATGGCATGCACCAGCCCAATGACTTAGCCATCGCGGCGGACGACACGCTCTACGCCAGCGACCCCGATTGGACCAACGGCACCGGCCAGATTTGGCACATCGACCGTCGCGGCAATATGAAGAAAGTCGCCGAGAATCTCGGTACCGCCAATGGCATCGAAGTAAGTCCCGATGGCAAGCTGCTCTATGTGAATGAGAGCGTGCAACGCAAAGTCTGGGCCTTCGATATCGCCCGCGATCATACTCTGAGTAATAAGCGCTTGCTAATTGAATTTCCGGACCATGGCTTCGACGGCATGCGCGCCGATGCCAAAGGCAACCTATACATCACGCGCTACGGCAAGGGCGTGGTGGCCGTAGTATCTCCGTCGGGCCGGTTGCTGCGCGAAATAGCCGTCTTGGGCGCGAAGCCGAGTAACTTATGTTTTGGCGGCGTCGACGGCAAGACGGTCTACGTCACCGAAGTGGAGAACGAGCGGCTCGTTGCCTTTCGCACCGACACGCCCGGCGTCGAATTCACCCGCTGGGCACGCCCCGCCGCGAAGCGCAAAAAGCGAAAGTAACCGCTACTTCGCGGGCTGGTCGTAGCCCGTCAAACGGCGCACCCAGATATTGCGATAGCGCACGCTGGTGTCATGGTTCTGCAATCCCAAAGGCTCTTCGGTGCCGTGCGGCTCGTAAGTGCCCACCACGCGGTGCGACATGCGGCCGGAGATCTCCTTGCGGTGGTGCAGCAGGATGCCGTTAGCCAGCAAGGTGACGTAGCCGGGCTTAGTCAGTTTGCCCCCTTCGAACTTCGGCGCTTCGAAGATGATGTCGTAAGTCTGCCACTCGCCCGGCTTGCGCGAAGCATTCACCAGCGGCGGCCATTGGGCGTAGATGGCCCCAGCCTGGCCATCGGCGTAGGTGGGATTGTTATAAGAGTCCAGCACCTGGATTTCGTATAAGTTCATCAGCAGAACCCCGGAGTTACCCCGCCATTGGCTGGTGCCATCCACCTCGGCCGGCGCGGCCCATTCCAGGTGCAACTGCATATCGCCGAATTTTTCCTTGCTCACCAGCGGACCGCGGGTCACCTCCATGTAGCCGCTCTCCACCTTCCATGCGGCAGGCTGGGTGCCCGTCTTGCTGGGCGCTTCCCACTTCGACAAGTCCTTGCCGTCGAACAGGACGATCGCGTCCGAAGGCGGTTGGCCGTAACTCGCGCCCGGCGTCACCATGCGCGGACGTGGGCGGTCAATATCATGTACCTTCCACTTCTGGCCTGGCAACACCGGCGTATCGGAATAGCCGAGCGGCGCGGTGCGCCCCTTCTTTCGCGGCTGGGCCAACGCGCTTTGCCCCATCAGACAGATTGCGACAGTAACACCAAGGATTCGTAGGTTCATCTCGACCATTGAGCTTATCATCCAAATGCCACAAGCTTCTGGTAGTCTATTGCCTATATGAGGCTCCTATACCTACTGCTGGTTCTCTCACTCGCTCTCCGCGCGCAGGAATTTCGCGCCAACATCACCGGTATCGTGCAGGATCCCTCCGGCGCTCCAGTGGCGGGTGCCAAAATCACGGTGAAGGATTTGGATCGCAATCTCACCATCGCCACCGAGACGAACGAGGCCGGCATCTATCTCTCGCGATTCCTGCCCCCCGGAGCGTATTCGGTCGCGGTGGAGAAGGCCGGCTTCAAGCGCAGCCTCCGCGAAGACTTACGTCTGCAAGCCGCCGACCGCCTCAGTGTCAACGTGCATCTGGAACTCGGCGCGACGGTGGATAGCGTCACGATTCGCGACGAAAGTGCTTTGCTCGAAACCGAGACGGCCTCGCGCCGGTCCACCATCGAACAGAAGTTCGTGCAGGACGTCGCCTCCAGCGGGCGCAACCTCTATCAGTTTCTTTTCACGCTGCCCGGCGTCACCAAGAATAGCCGCTACTGGGGCTCCTTTGAGCTTTACGCTTTCGGCAACATCAATGGCATCATGATCAACGGCGGTCGTTCCGGCGAGAACGAGACGCTCATCGATGGCGTAACTTCCACGCGCGGCAGTCGCAGTGCCTCTTTCGCGCCCGCCCTCAATGCCATCCAGGAAGTAACGCTGCTGACTAACTCTTACGACTCGCAGTATGGCCGCTTTGGTGGCGGCGTAACCAGTGTCAGCTTACGCGGTGGCACCAATCAACTGCACGGCCAACTCTTCGAGTTCTTGAAAAACGACAACCTGCAAGCCAATGGCTATTCCCGTAACTCCGTGGGCATCAAACAGCCTGAGTTCAAGAACAACACCTTCGGCTTTACCGTGGACGGACCTATCTTCATCCCGCGAGTATTTGACGGTCGCAACAAACTCTTCTTCATGGTGTCGCTGGAAAGCCTGAATGAGCGCAATCCCCAAACGCAACTCTGGACCGTTCCGACCGCCCTCGAGGCCGCGGGTAACTTCGCGCAGACCGTAACTAACGATCGCCGTCAGATTGTGATGTACGATCCGCTCACCACCTCCCAGAGCACGCGCACGCCCTTTGCGGGCAATCTAATTCCCGCCAATCGCATCAACTCTGTCGCCGCGCGGGCCGTCGGCTTCTATCCCAAGCCCAACCGCATTAGTGAGAGTCCGGATAACCAGAATAACTATCTCTTCGTCAATAGCTCCCGCAATAGTTACAACCAATGGCTCGGCAAGATGGATTGGGCGGCGTCCTCCAATAGTCGCGTCAGCTGGCGCTATGGTGAGACTCCCTGGTCCAACTTTGCTCGCGTCCAGTGGGGCAACAATGCGGCCGAACCGTCCGCCGAATACCCCTCAACCCGCATCTCGCGCAACTGGGGCGCCGACTGGACCTATACCGTAAACCCTTCCACCGTCTTCAATCTTCGCGGAGGCTTGGCCCGCTATGAAGGCTTCTCCGGCAATACCTTTGGCCGCGGCTTCGACCCCAAAGAGCTAGGCTTTCCGTCCGCCTTGGTCTCCCAGTTCTTAGCGCTGCAATTTCCGCGCTTCAATTTTACAGGCAATAACTTAAGTCCTTTGGGTGCGGCCCAGACCAGCGGTTACGAAACGCAGGACACTTATTCACTCCAACCCAATATTCAAATGATCCGCGGCCGGCATTCGTACAAGTTTGGCACCGAAGTACGGCGCTATAACGACAACCGCATTCGGCCGGCCTCGGCGAGCGGCAATTACACCTTCGCTCGCAATTGGACTCAGGCCGATCCCCAGCGAGCGGATGTGCAATCCGGCAGTCCCGTGGCCAGCTTCATTCTTGGCTATCCCACCTCTGGTTTCGTCGATCGCAACATGGACCCCGCCTATCGCAACAATTACACCTCTTTCTTCTTTCAGGACGATTGGAAAATTGCCCGTAATCTGACGCTCAATCTCGGTTTGCGTTGGGATTACGAGTCGCCCATCGTCGAGCGCTACAACCGGCAAGTACGCGGCTTCGCCTTCGATCAAGCCAGCCCCATCGCCAGCCAAGCTCCGAGCCTGAATCTCAAGGGCGGCCTTCTCTATGCCGGCGCTGAAGGCGTCGCGCGCGAAGCATTTACCCGCGATCGCAATAACTGGCAGCCGCGAGCGGGTGTGGCTTGGCAGTTCCGTCCCCTGTGGGTAATGCGCGGCGGCTATGGCCTCTATTATCTAGGCCAAAATGCGTTCGGACCGGAGACCGGCTTTAGCCGTCCCACGGCCTTGATCGCCAGCACCGACAACAATCTCACCCCGGCCGTCTCCCTTTCTGACCCTTTCCCTCGATCGCTCTTCCCCTCGGGACTCTTGGTGCCGATCGGCTCTTCTCAAGGGCTCGCGACTAACTTGGGGCTCGCCGTTTCCGCCCAGTCTCTCAATCGGCCGTTGCCTTACTCCCACCAGTTCAGCTTCGGCCTTCAGCGCGTTTTGCCCAACCAATGGCTGGTGGATGCCTCTTACGTCGGCAACCTCACCCGTAAGTTGCCGGTGAATGCCAACCTGAACTTTATCCCCACCTCCGCCCTCACGGCTTTGCCCGTTGGCGATCGTCCGGGTAACTTCAATGCTCAAGTGACGAACCCCTTGGCCGGCCTTTTGCCGGGCTCAGCGTTTAATGGGGCTACTGTCCCTCGGCAGCAGTTACTCTTCGCTTACCCCCAGTATTCCCAGGTCGGCCTACAAGCCCTGCCGGTAGGCGGCCAGAGTTACCACTCCTTGCAGATGAAGGCGACCCGCCGCTATGCGAACGGTATCGCGGCGCAGGTATCTTACACTTGGCAAAAGACGCTCGAGCGAGTTACTCTTTTGAACAACCAGGATGTGTTACTCAATAATTTCGCCGGCATTCGACCGGAGCAGCGGCTGGTGGAGTTCGATACGCCCCACGCGTTCTCCGCCGTCGCCACTTACGAGTTACCCTTCGGCACCGGCAAAAAGATGGCGGGCCATCTGCCTAAGTGGGCTAATGCCATCGTTGGTGGCTGGAACGTCAGCGCCCAGTATATGTTCCGGTCCGGCACGCCTCTAGAGTTCCCCAACGCCGCGCCTCTTGCGAATCGTAGCGCCGCGCTCAGCCCGGCCGAACGCGATGAGCGCGCCGTCAAGGCGGGACGGTCAGAGTTTAATCCCTTTTTCGATAAGTGGTTCGATACGACTCTATTCCCCAGGCAAGCGCAGGCGCCATTTACTCTACGCGACTTCCCGACGCGCTTTCCTGACGTGCGCAGCCCGCATTTGGCGAGTTGGGAAATGTCCGGCTACAAGCAATTCGCCATTCGCGAGAGGGTGCGGATTCAGGTGCGTGCCGACTTCCAGAATGCCCTCGACTACGCTTACTTCGGGAGACTGGTGACGGCCAACGTCACCGATTCGCGTTTTGGGCAGTTGAACCCCGATCAAGATAATCAGCCGCGGACGGCGGTGTTGGTTCTCAAGGTGTTGTTCTAGTTGAATTCTACTCATGGGCCGCTGGTCAGCGTGCTAATTCCGACCTTCAACTCGTATGGTTTGGCTGAAGCTGCCGTCCGTTCGGTGCTGGCGCAAAGTTGGCCCCACCTGGAAGTGATCGTCGTCGACGATGGCTCCTCTGACGGTACTCCATGCCGCATTGAAGCTATGGATGATCCGCGCGTCCAGGTGCATCGCCAAGCGAACGCCGGCCCCTCTGCGGCCCTCAATCACGCCTTGCGCTTCGCCCAGGGCTCGCTCATCGCGCTGCTCGACCATGACGATCTTTGGGCTCCGGAGAAGCTCGCCTCCCAAATCGCCGCCCTCACTCCCGACGTCGACCTCTCCTTCACTTGGTCCCGCATGATCGACGACGCTGGCCGGCCCACCGGCCTCCACAGCCATCGGTGGCCGGGCAGGCTCAGCTTCGAGCAGATGCTCGCCGACTTCGTGATTGGTAACACCTCTTCCGTCATCATCCGTCGTGAAGCGCTCGATCAGGCCGGCGAGTTCGACCCGGCCTTTCGTCTCTTCTACGACATGGACCTGTTCTTGCGTGTCGCCGCACTCCGCCCCGATAATTGCTGTGCCGTGCCCGCCGACCTCACCTTCTACCGGCGTCACGCCCAGCAAGTCTCCGCCGACTGGCGTTCCATGCAGGCCGAATGGGGTCGCATGCTACTCAAGTTGGCGTCTGCTTCCCCCCGCGCCTTGGCCATCGGCCATGCCAACATGACCCGCTATTTCGCCTTTCTGGCCTATGAACGCCGGCAGTTCCCGGCGTCCCTGCAACTAATGGCCGAATGCGCGCGCCTTTCGCCCGCCTTTGGCCTTACCGATGGCCGCAACGTGAAACTGTTGGCGGCTGGGTTGGCCGGGCTCCTGCTCCCCTGTCGGGTGCATCGTTGGCTCGAAGGGCTCGCCGGTATTCGCATTTCGAGCGAGCAGCGCCCCATTTAGAAGCGCAAACGCAACGTCACTTGCCCTTGCCGTGAAGTGGTGCTCGTCGTGGTGATCCGTCCCGCAGAGGCCACGCGTTGGCCCCGATTGGGAGAGGAACTCACCCCAAGCGTATTTCCCAAATCGATCCCCTTCAGCACTCGCTGCGGGCAACCCACGTTGACGTCCCGTGAGCCAAATCAACTAACGGCAAAGAGGGGCTCCGCCCGGCGGAACCCCTCTTTGGTCTTCGCCGCGAGACGACGTATCTAGTGAACGGTCAACGGGACCGTGGCCACGGTCCCTTCCCATTCCATCTGCAGAGTCACTTTCTTGCCCCCCGCCGCCGAGAGACTGATCTTGAATAATTCGATCGGCGCGGCCGCCTTGGTCACCGTCATCTTGACGCGGCCCAGGTCCTGTCCCTCGCTGTATTCGGTGCCCCACTGGCCGGTCTGTTTGTTGACGATCAATTGCCAGGAATCAGCGGTCGGCAAGACATACAAAGTGTAGTCGCCCTTGGGCACCATCAACTTGCCGATCATCAAATCGCCGTCGGTATGCAGCGCGGTGGCTGAGTTCGCCCCCGCCCGCCACACCTGCCCATAAGGAACCAGTCCGCCAAAGATCTTGCGCCCCTTCATAGACGGCGCCGAGTACTTCACGGCGATGGTGTGGTCGCCAATCGACACCGTCGCGTCCATCCCCGGACTCGCCGGCATCTTCTTCTGTTGCGCCAACATCACCATGGCTATCGAACCGAGCAAGATAAGTTTATTCATTCAGATACTCCTTAACCTTAGTTTCGCAGACTCCGTCCCTCTTTTGCCTCTAGAAAATGAGCTACGAGGATCACAGCGCTCCAAGATCCATAGAATCATCATCTTACCGCTGCCTGCCCGAATGATTTTTGTCGGTCACCACACTCGAAACTGGCAGCAAGTCTCTTTAAATCAATAAGTTGGCTAGTTCCGCCGCCCGCTACCCGCCAGCCCCTCGTGCGATAATCAAGACGTGAGCCACTCAATTGGTCCGGGAAATGAGGCCGGCAAATTAA
>JAYVRS010000794.1:0-15775 GCA_043776185.1 Bryobacteraceae bacterium
CGGGCGGCGCGGGCTGGTTGAGAATCTTCACCCCGCCGCCCGGACCCGAGTTCGTCTCGATCCGGTAAAGCCCAGGGCCCGTCTCCGGCGTTCCCATACTCGTCGCCCATACCTGTCCGGGCGGCAGCGGATCGGTTTCCAGAGCCTCATCGCTATGTAACTCCGGCGTCGAAACGAATTGCTCCACGCCCTCCGCACCCATCGTATAGCTGAAGTGCGTATTGCGGAATTCACTCTTAAAGCACCGCTTCTGCTGCTCCTTCACCCGTCGCCGCGCTTCCAAAGCCAGCCTCACAATCCATTCCAGATCGGAGTCGGCCACTGGCATGTCCGCCTTAGGAAAGATCAGCTTCATCAGGCCACTCACGGTCTTGTTCACCGCCTCAATGTCACGCCCGCTCAGCGCTCCCCCCAGATGCACACGCCCCTGCATCACCGACATCCGATTACTCGAACGGAGTTTACTCCAACATTCGCTCAGGAAATCGCTCACCAGGCCGAAGTGATCAGTCAAGTGTTCCGCCGGACTCAGCTTCGGAAAATCCCATCCTGGGGCGAACGCATGCAGCCGATCCATAAACGCCGTATCGTTCCGCATCTCCGGCGGCAGCGGACTCAGTAAATGCCCCACCCTTTGCTGCTGCTCCACATCGACATCGAAATTTCCCACCATCACAATCCCCCCGTCGCCGCGAATGTTCTCTTTGCCCCGGCTAAACTGCCCCGAGGCCATATAGCCCTTCATAATATTGACGCCGTCTTTTTGGTCAAACGAAATGCCGGAGACTTCGTCGAAACACACCACATCGTACTGGCACACCAACCCGCGTTGCCCCGTCCCGTTGTTCACGAACATCTTCGCCACCGTCGCTTTGCCGCCCGAAATCAAATGGGCATAAGGCGAGATCTGCTGAAACAAATGGCTCTTTCCCGTACCGCGCGGTCCTAGTTCCACCAGATTGTAATTCCGCTCCACGAAGGGCACGATCCGTAACATCACCACGCGTTTGGCCCGCTCGTCTAGCGAAGCCGGTTCGATCCCGATCGAACGAATCAGTAAGTCAATCCATTCATTCGTTGTAAACTTCTCCCGTTCGCGCGCTAGCGTCTCCACGGCATCGGACTTTGATAGTTGAATCGGTCGCAGCGAATCAATGCCAAACGGCTTCCCGCCATTCTCTTGCCCCACAATGGCGTCGTACGAAAGAGTCACTTCCGCATAGAAACCATCCGTCAACATGCGCTCATTCTCGCGCACCAATTCGTTGCTGATGCGGACGTTCCGCAGCGCTAAGCTCGGAAGTTCCGCCACAAAGCAGTCGTTGGCCGCATCGAGGCGTGCCTTGACGATATCGATCAATTTCACCGAGCCTAGCCGGTGCGCCCGTGCCTTAAACAGCTCCTCCTCGCCCGTACGTACGGTGCGATCCTGTAACTGCTTCTCGACGATCTCCAACCCCTCCGCAATCTCCCGCTCGTCGGTGCTCGCGCAATAGCGGCCCAACAGAAACTCCACCACGTAGGTGGGCACCGGATACTGCCGCGAATACTTCCGCACCAGATCCTTCCTCACTAGATATCCGTCGAAAGCTGAGGCGGCCAACCGGTCCAGGCTATCCATTTCTATACTCATCGTCTTGAACTCCTAAACTGTCTCGCCCACACTCGTCGTCCGCCGATCCAGCACCGTGCCCGCGGCATCCAGCAGCACCACAAACGCCGCGCTTCCCGTTCGGTCGTCGTCCGGCACCACTAGGCTCACCTCGCCCGCGGTACCCACCGCTTTCACCGCCGCCGCAATGCTCGAATCTCCCTGCTTCCAACTCAACCGCAAGTCCACGCGTAGCGTCGCATCGCTGCTGTCCACGCCCACCCGGCAACGCATGCCGCGCCACTGCACCGACGTAATCGAAGCCCTCACCGCCGGCGCGCCCCCTTCCACCACCAACTCCGGAATCACACACTCCTGCAAACTCACCCCTCCATGCGCATAGCTCTCACCGGCAAAGAAACTGGCCACCCCAGGCGGCGATACGATTCTCACCTCCGGATTCCAATGCCATCCGTAGGTCACCACCGCCGGATGTGCGTCTTGCGCAATCACCGCCGACCTTGCCCATTTCGTACCCGTCAAATACGCGGGCAGTTCCACCTTCGGCAATCCACCCGGCAGCAACAACCACCCATGGTCCGTCACCACGCGCACCCGGCTCCATCCGTTGTTTAATAATTCCGCCACCCGGTCCGCGATCCGCTCTACCTCGTTCTCCAGGTACGTGGGCAGTTCCGCATTCACCTTATGCCCCAGCGCATCGATCTGGCCGCATTCCGTCCAACCACCACCCGCCGTGCCGGCGGGAAACTTCGTTTCTCCCGCCTCCAGCACTTCCACCTCGCGGCAGATCATCGCCTCCCGCAGCGCTTGGGCTTGCGCGCCCTGCCAACCGAACTTCAGCTCCACGCTCGGCAGAAAATCCTCCGCCGTCGGTCCGCCCCGCACTTCACCGCTCACCGGCGTCGCTGCCGGTTTCGCCGTCGCCGTCACCGTCGGCAATGGAGACAAACGGTGGCCCAGCCGTACCGGCAATCCTCGCGACTCCAGCCTCTCGCGCAACCACACGCCCAAGTCATACCGCAGCCCATCTACGAATAGGACACAAGTTTCCTTCTCTGCCGTTACCACACCCACCCCCTTCCGGCCATCCGGCTCCTGCTTCCGCCACAGCTCTTGAAAGTGCCGCGCCGAATCCGTCAGCCAGGGCAGATAAAGCGCCCTCACCGCCGCTCCCACCACCCTTCGGTCCGGCTCACTCTTCGCCCGCGCCAACGCCTCCATGGCGCAACGGTCCACCCGCCAGCCCGCATCCACGTAGGCCGTCACCGCAGCTTCCAGTGTTGCGCCTCCCACCGGCTGAGGCACCAGCCTTGCCAACTGCGCCAACGGCTCCAGCACGCTCGCCCATGGGCTCTGCCCCATCGCCGCCCACACCCACTCCCGACGGCCGCCATGCCGATCCTCCAGCTTCTCGATGCGCTGCGCCGCCACCGCCTGCGCCAGGTCGCCCACCGCCACCAGTTCCTCCCGCAGTTCCCGCTCATCATCCGCATTCAATCTGGGGTTTCGCGACCCATCGAGCGCCAGCAAGTTCTGCGCCCCACTGCTCGGCTCACTCAACAGCTTGCTGATCCCCGGATACAGCTGCGGCGCTTCACAGAAACGCTGCCACACCGTCTCCCACACGCCTCTCCCGTTCGCCAAGGCCGCACCCGCACCGCGCACCCCGGCAGAATCCGGATCAAAGTGGAACTGGCCCTTACACACACTGCGGAAGCTCTCCCACCGGCCTCCCCCATTTGCGGCCTCAAACGTTTCCGGCGTCGCCATCCAACGCAGCAGATCGCGCACGGGATCGGACACGGCCAGCTTGTCAAAGTCGTCCGCGTCCAGTCTGCGCCCCCGCCAAGCGTCGACGCCAGCCTCCGCCAGCACTTCCAACACCCGTAACATCGCCTCTTCAGTCCGCCGGTCCTGCGCCATCTCCAGGCCCAGCCCGTCGTCCGAAACCAGAAACGCCGGCACTGTCCACTCGCGCCCATTCGTCTGGTGCCATACCTTGCCCCGGTACTGCAACTCCACCAGCGGCAACAGTCGCGGCGGACACTCTGCCGCCCGCAGATCTTGCCGGCTCACCTTCGGCAGATAGAGCACCGGGATCACGCCCGGCGCGGGCGCCTCCGGCACGGTACGGTCCACCACGCACTTCAGCCAAATCGCCGGACCACTCCGGGTCCCCAAATCGTACTTGTCGAGCGTATACAGCGCCGGTAGCACCCGCCGCAGCGCTGGCAACACCGGTCGCCACTGCCCCGCCGGGTCCGCCCACAGCAACGCCGCCGGCGGCATCCGCTCCGACGACTCCCGGCTCGCCGCCGCCAAACTCGCCACCAGCCCCTCCAGCAGCGTACTTCCTGCCACCGGCATTTAGGCTAACTCTCCGGGTGCGGTGGCTGCCGGAATCGTCAACAGCAGTTCCTCGCCGTCAATGTACCGGTACTCCGGCAGCTTACCCGCCAGCGCCTGAGTTCGTTCCAGCACGATCACCACTCCCTCTCCCCGCTTGTCCATCATCGTCGAGCGTTCCGTCTTCAATCCCGTCAGCCCTTCCGGTACCGGGCAGCGCGCCAGCAGACTCGTCAACACTTCGTTCCGCGCGGACTGCCGCAGCGCCAAGCTATCCACCGTCATCGTATTGGCCAAAGCGCCCGGCGAAAACAGTTCCAGGCGGTCGGCGTACATCCGCAGCCGGATCTTCGAGCCGTAAATCGCGTAATCGCGGTGCGCCACCGCGTTCACCAGCGCTTCAAATACCGCCGTCATGTCGTACTGCGGAAAGTCCGTCCGCCCGACATCCTTGATCGCGGCGGTGCGCATGTTCCGCGCGACGAAGCGGCACGCATCCGCCACCTGCCGGTCCAACGGCCCGGTAATCTCGGCCGCATCTAGCTGATACACGGTCTCCGCGTCCGCCGGCGTCGAACTCGTCCCCCGGTAAGCCACCGCCTGAATGAACGCATTCGGGATAAAGCGCCGCGGGTCTTCGCAGGCCATCAGCACCCCGGCCACCGTCGGCCGCCACACTCCCAGGTTGTCCTGCCGCGCCAACCCCACCTTACGCAGAAAAACCTCCTGCGCATCCTTTGTCGATTGGCGGGTCTCAAATCGACGCCAGAGTTTCTCGTTCAAGTCGTCCAAGGTCGCCGTCGTCACTGGCTCTTCATCGAAACGGATTAGCCTGGCTTGGCTGCGCTGGAACACTCGCGCCAGGTAGTCCGAAGACATCACCCGTTTGCTGCTGCCCACGCGATGAAAGTAGCCTCCGGGGCTGCGGTGGACGAACAAGCTGGTAAACACCTCAATCCGCAGAATGGGCACTTCCGTACCCTCTGCGGTGGGCAGGGTCCGCTTCTCGATCGTCGCCACCAGCGCCGGCTCAATCGAGTCGTTACAGATCTCCCGCACCAATGTTTCCACGCGGTCGAGGTCTTCGAGCGGTATGCCCAACACGAGGCGCGTCCGGTCGTCCACCCCCAGCACGCACGTTCCCCCCCGCCCATTGGCGAAAGCGGCCAGTTCATCGGCCAGCGCGTCGCGCGAAGGCGCGGTGATCCGCGTGCCCGCCAGACGTACTTCTTTCAGTTCCAGCGAAGAGTCTTCGCCCAGCCGGATCCGGTCGCTCAGTTCCTGGGTCGTCTCAAACATCGCGCCCCTCTTTCTTTCGTTTGTCGCGGGCAGCTTGTTTCTCGGCCAGCGTGAAGTGCAGGTCGTTCGTGCGGTCTTGGCTTGTGGCGTACCAGGGGAAGTCGTCTTTGTCGCGCAACGGCTCTTTGCCCCGGTCCTTACCGAGCGGCAGTTTGATCGGAGTCACCCGCAGGATGCAGGCGTCGCGCTTGGTCGTCTGATAGGGCTTTGCATACAGCCAGGGGCGCATGTTCAGCCGTACGCCGTCGTTGATGTCCGGGTCCCAGCCCATGGGTTGCTCGTGGAGCGGCTTCCAGCGGATGAAGAGGTCGTATGGGGGCTCGCCGACCAGTATGTTGATGAGTTCTCCGTGCAGGTGTTTCGCCGCCGCGAGTCGGCCCTCCGCCCCGTCTACTCCGTTGTCTGCCTCCGCCTGCTGGCGGGTGATCCAGTCGCCCAGTGAGGTGTAGATTAGCTTTTCGAGAGTTCGTCGACCTTCGCCGTTCGGACCGGCAAGTTTGTGATAATTTACCAATGCGTGGAAGCCATCCTCGCGCCCGTCCCAGATGTGCCAAACGAAGGGGCGGTAGTTAAAGAGACCGCAATGCTCGTCGAAGAATTTGCTATTCATCCAATCTGCAAGTGAAAAAGATTCACCTAACAACCTGAAGAGCTTACTCTGCTTCCATGCCGTACCATAGGCCTCGATAAGCAGTAGGCGCAGCCGGACGGCAGCTGGTTGCTCACCCGCGAGGGATGCCAGACAGACAATTCCATCGGAATCGGAGTGCGTTTCTAACCCATCGTAGACTAGTGCTGGACAGTCGAGAAAATTTGAACCCGTTTGACGTGGCCAGCAATAGCCCACAAGGCGCGCAGCCGCCACCTGCAGTGGATTCTCGGAATCGCCTGGATTGCCGTTGCACAACCATTGTTTAGGGTCCGCCGAATGCGGGGATGGTAGGCCCTCCGGAAATTGCGTCAAGGCTATCTGCTTCCAAAACTCCACATCAAACGGCACTTTGACCAATGTCCCATTCGTAACGTTGACCTTCGTGTCGAGTTGTCGAACGAGCGGAGCATAGAAACGCGAAGACACAAAAGCCCATAACGCTGGCAAGTTCAAAGGGTCCAGGGGCAACAACACGGCAACATTAGTATCAAACTTCTGGCCGCCATAAATGGTGGCAGGCAGATCATTCATCTGCGCTACAGCAACGCCTCGTTGTCCCCATGCTTCCTCACCCCGCCGATCGACATTGTGGAGAGCACTCACATTCTCTCGGCCAAATCGATACAATTGACCGGCGCCACTTTCCCATAACACGACACCGCTTCTCCCACCATATTCAGTAATCGCCTGCACGGTGGACTGTTCGGCCTCCCAATCACTCCCAAGCTCCGCCAACTCCCAAAACTGGCGGCGAAAACGAGGGTTGTCTCCGGTTGACAGACCCTGATGATTACTGACATAGACCTCTAGTAACGTTCCGCTAGAATTCGGTTCCAATACAACGCGTTGGTCCGGATTTCGGACTTGCTCAGCTTGTTCCGGATGTAGGATAGTCTGCGTTCGTAGAAGGAGAGCTTTCTCGACCGAATTTCCGGCTGCGCCAACATCCCAACCTGCAAACGCGTGATTCGCCGACGGGGCTCGCTTAGTCAAGCCTAGCAGCGTGACATTAACAACCTCCCCGGTAATCGTCTCAAAGGCTCGGGAACCAAGTCGCGACACCAGATCCCACTGCGCTTCGCGCAATAGCCTTTCACGCAACTTCTTGTAACTCGTGAGGAATAGCCAGTTCTGCGGTGTCACTAATGCGATGGAACCGCCCGTAGAGCAGAAGCGTAAACAACGATCTACGAAACAGGTAGCGAGGTCGGGCTTCGCGTCCGAATAGAAATCCTGACAATATTGCTTTAGGTCTTCGATCTGCTTGCGCCGTCCCAAGTAAGGAACATTCGTGACCACCAACGTGTAGTTCTTCGCCAGCATTCTAGCCGCAGCCAACACGCCTTTGGCAGCTACCGCCAATTCACGCGATTCATCACTTTCCTCCGCCGAAAGCGCGGTTTCAAGATGCGACCAAACCTCATCGAAGCCGATAAATCCGCGCGGATCCCGTGCTGGGTCGATCAGACTGCCGAGAATTGGTGCCTTCTGAAACAACTTGTAACTCTGGGCCAACGCAAAACGCAGGTTATGGTTTTCCCCAGCCAGCTTCAGCCAGGACTCCTCACTGGCAAAGATCCCCAGTCCCGAGCAAGCCAAATTGAGCGACGGCAAAGCCATGGGACGCCCCGCCATGCGCCATGCGGTCAAGGCCAGGTTGAATGCCGCAATTTGACTGCACCGGGGATCTAGCTCGAGCCCAAACAGGTTCTCAGCAAGAGTGGCATGCAAAGCGTCAGCCAGCGACAAACCCTCTTCCGCCATCCGCATCCTCGCCACGATCGGCAGAGCAAATGCCAGAAAGTGACCGCTACCCATGCAGGGATCGAGAACGCGAAGCTCACGAGACGTGCGCGGCCAGCCGTCGAAGTTTCCCGCTGCCGGAGTGCCATCCTCGTTCAGGCGAAGATACGTCCATTCGTAGCCCTCCAACTCATGGGACTTGCCCTCTACACGGCGCTTCGCGGTCCACCAGGCGCCGAGCGTATTGTGTAGGAGAAAGAGGACCATATAGTCCTCCGTGAAGAGCTGCGTCACCGGCGAGAGCTCTTCGGCCCCGATGGGCCGCTCCAGCTTGTTGACCCGCTCCTTCTCATCCCGTTGCCAGAACTGGTACACCCACCCCAGGCTGTCATCCGCCGCGAAGATCGCCGCCGGAAGCTTGGCCAGGGACTCTTCCAACTCCTGCCGCGTCTCCGGCGGCAAGACGACATCGAGCACCGGATCATCCGGCCGAAAGACTTCGAGCAGCATCCGCTGGGCATAGTCCGAAGCCAGGCTCAACCAATCGCGATTCAGCTCTCGCGCCGTCTCCTGAATCTCCGCGAGCGACATCGCCACGCCATAATCCGGGTTCACCAACAGGTCATTCTCGGCCAGGAAACGCGCGAACAACATCCGGTGCCAATGCTCGTAGGCGCACGCCTGTTCCAGGCGCCGCGTCTCTTGCGTTCCGTCCGGTTGCCGCACGTCGCCCAGTTGCCGCCCATGCGCCCGCAGCTTGTTCCGCAGGTCCCGTTGGCCCGCCTCGACGGGCGTTTCCTTATCGCCCACGCGGAGCGCGTTCAACGCCTTCCCCGCACCGGTCACTGCCGCCTTGCGGGCATTGGCGACCGTATTCTCGAGCAATTTCCGTTGTTCGCGGGTCAGGCTGGCCATCGTTATGCTACCTGCACCGGGCCATTGGCCAACGCCGCCAACAACGCCTGCTCCTGTCGCCCGATCCATTGCCGGATCTCCTCCGGGGATCGTAAGGTGGACCGCTCCAGGTTCACAAACTGCACCTTCGGCTCCAGCATCTGCGCCGCTAACTTCACCGCGTCAGCCACTCTCCCGGCCACCGCATCCCGTTCCGCCTTCCGCGCCGCCAGGTTGCGCGTATCGAGCGCCTCCAGCAACGCCGCATCCGAACCGAGTTCCGGCATCGCCGGCGCGGCCAAGCCCACCTGCGTCAGCAGGCTTACTTGCTGCACGGCATCCAGCCGCTTCCAGACTTCGCTCGTGTTCAGCGCCGCCAGGCCTGCCGCATACGCCGCCTCGTGCTCTTGCTGCGCTGTGTTCACGGCCTTGCGGAGCGAATCGGCTAGCTGCACCCGCACGGGTGTCGCCGGGTCGGAAGCGTCCAGCAGCAATCGCCCGGTCCGCACCGCTGAAACTTGCCGCAGCACCTCCGCCGCCTCATTCAGGCTCTCGGCATAGCGCGCCAGGCGTTCCACGGTCGTCCAACCGGGCATTCGCTGCGCCATCAAGCGCCGCGTTTGGGTCCATGCCGCAATCTTCTCCGTTAACGCCTCCGCCTGGGTACGGATCGCCAATAGCTGATCGTTCCCCGCCAGGTATTGGATGTCCTCAATGTCCTTGGTATCGGGCCGGGCCGGCAGGGGAGCCTCGCCGCCCGCTTCCGCCGCCAACGCACGCAGCCGTTGCAGAAACTCCGGCGCCTTGGCCGACTCCTCCCCCGACTTCGCACCCAAATCCACTACCTGAAAAAGCTGCCGGATCCGCAACCGGTCGCCCACCGTCAGCGTGATCTTTTCCACCCGGAACTCGGCCTTCTGGATCTTGTTCTGGTCCAGTTGCCCGGCCGAAACCGGCACGCCGTTCAACACCGCGGTGACATGCTGGCTGCGGTGCAAGGCAATCAACGCCGCATCCACCGCGTCCCGCGGCCAGCCAAACGGACTCGTCTCCAGCTCCTTACGGACCTGTGTGCCCGTCTTGCCCGAGCCAATCGTGGCGGATACCTGCTGGCATACCGGATGCTGTTCCATGTTGCCGTCGTACTTGAGCGGCCCGAACGGGCTGTCGGCCCCATCGCGCGCCCGCTTAATCACCGCTTCCCACGCCGAAGCCGCGAAGTCCGCCTCCTTGAAGCGCGGAAACAGCCGCTTGAGCGACTCCTCGGCGCCCGTCTTCAGCTTTTCGTCCAACGTGAACTGCAGGAGTTCGCTGGCCCCGCCCTGAAACACCTTGGCCGCCGAGACGATCTCGCGAATCAGTTGGTCGCGCTGCTGGGTCGCGAGGACCCGGCGGCTCTCCATGCTCTGCCGCGCGAGTTGCCCCTCGGGAGTGGCCGGAACGCCCTTCGCCGCCAGCGTCTGTTCGGCGGCATGCGCGGCCGCAATCGCGTTGGCCAGTTCCGTCTTCCCCCGGCGCGGAATGAATACATAAAGCGCCGGGTGCCCGATGCCTGCCGCGCGCGCCGCGTTCTGCACGTCGGTCTCGTTGCTCGAAAACGCATCGCGCACCCACACCGGCACCGCCTCGCCGCTATTGGGCGGCGGTTCGGAACCCGTGTGGATCGCCAAAGTCCGCGACACTTTCGCCGCGCCCTGGTTCAGGCGGATCTTGCTGGCCCCCGCGTGGAACTCGGCCAGAAACAGTCGAGTCCGCTCCTCATCGAAGTGATGCACGTCATTCTTCAGCCGGGCTTCGCGCGTTCGGAAATCCTGGTCCCAGGCGCGGCCCTCTTCCGTCTGGATGCGGTACTCGGTACCGACGCGCATCAGCACGCCTTCTTCGGCCAGCTTCTCGAGTTGCGTCGCCACGGTGTTACGCAGCTTGCCGTTCTCGCCGTTCAAATCGTCCACCAGCAGGTCCGCAATATGATCCTTGGTGGCCCGGACAGATATGTCGCCCAATCCATCCACCGGCAGCCGCCCAATCAGAAAGACGAGCCCGCAAATGCGCTGGCGCAGACGCCCATCGGCTGTGCCGTCCTTGCCCAACGTGACAATGCGTTCGTTGATCTCGCGCGGCAGTGCCCCCGTCGTCACCATCTCCGGCGCCAGCGCCTCGTAAAGGTCGTCGGCCGGCACCACCGCGCCCAGCTTCCGTTCGCCGAGCTTCGCTACCGAGTCATAGATAATCCGCAGTTGTGACCGCAGTTGGCTCTGCGTTCCCGCCGTATCCACTTGCCGGAAACAATGTTCCCAGAAGCGCCTTCGCACCGGCAGCAACGGATAGTCGGCGACGATATAGCGCTGGTCTTCCAGCCGCGTTCCGATCTTCGTCCCTTGCAACTGCCGCGATACTTCACCGGCGCAGCCATCCAGCAGACTCTGGATATCTTGTAGGGCCGTGGGCTGCTTCTGGAGCAACACCTTCCGCGTCACCGTCTCGACGTCGGTATCCGAAAGCTGAATGCGGATCGTAAAGCGGTCCATCAATTTGTTCAGCAGCTTCACGCCCGTTAGCGCCGATTGGCCGGCGCCCACCACCATCACTTGCCCGTCCAACTCCTTCGACAACGCCTCCGTGACATCGGTGATTAGCACCGAACGCGTCTGGGAATCGCCAATATACTGCTGCACCTCGTCCAGGATCAGAATCGTGCAAGGCATCTTGCCATTGCGGCCGGCGCGCTTTAGCACCCGCTTGAACATCCCAATGAACTCAGAGTTGGTTAAGTCGTCTTGCTTCAAGGGGAATTGTTCTCGCAAAGTCTGGCGCGCCTGGGCCTCGCTGGTCGCAAAATGGGGGTCCGCCGCTAGTAGTGCTTTGGCCAGTATGGGGCTCACATACAGATTGTTGAGTTCCGCCGCCCACTTCTTCCCGGCGGAGGTCACCGCCGCTTTCACGGCATCGAAATGGCCATGCTCTTCCAGCCACAGTACGAATTGGGCCTGCAGGTACTGCTCGGGAAGCCCTACCGCCCGCAGCAGAATGCTCAGCACACTCAAACGGACGCTATCGGCCGTGCCAGCGGGCAGCGTTCCGGCTGCGGCGAGCAATCCCCCGGAACGCTTCCCGGTGGTGTCGAGTTCCCGCAGTAGATTCCGTGCCTCTTCCGGCAATTCAGGGACAATGCTGCGCGCGGTAGCTCCATCGGGGAAAGCCGTATCCTGCCAAAGGTGGCACAGCATCTTCAGCAAATGCGATTTGCCGCTTCCGAAAAACCCGCTCACCCACGCTCCCTTTTGGCTGGTCTGGTGCTGATTCTTCAGAAAAGAAGAAAGGATCTTCACGCATCCCTCGGCGTACTGCCCTTCGCAAACGAACGTCGCCAGTTCGCCCCGTAGCTCATCCAACACGTTGCCTTCGTCATCCTCGTTGGCAATGCGCGCCTGGCCATTGTTGACGAGCCCGTGGGTGGCCGGGTCCCGCAGCAGAAGTTCTTTGATCAGCATCCTCTAGATGCCTCCTGAATGCTGAGTAATCGGAATCGCCAGGTAGTTCCAGCTTTCGCGGGCGTCCAGCAGGGAATAGATATTGTCGCGGTATGAGCCGGGGAAGAATACCACCAGGCGCCCTTGGATCGCAGGCTCCAGGATCTGCAACACCCGCGAGACGCGAGTGAACCCGAAGAGTGAGCCCACCCCGAACACCGCCACCACCGAGTCCGGTCCGGCATTCGGCTCTTCGACGATGCCGCGTATCTTTCCGGCGACGAACTTGGCGAACTCCACTTCCAGCTTCAGTTGCAAATCGTCCGGCGATTCGAAATACGAGTCGCGATACTCCTCATCGGCCATCCATTCGGCAAAGGCCGTCGAAATATCGATCTCGATCCAGCGCCTTCCTGCCTTTTCCGTGGCGATGCGGAACTCATCTTTCCGCGCGGTCAGCGTCCGCTCTTTCTCCTTGTCATAAACCACCATGATCACCTTCTGCGCCCCCGCCACCGTCAGTTGCCACGGCATGGCAATGTGGCGGGCATAGGTTTCGGCCAGCTGTTCGATCTGTCCCATCGGTTAGCTCCGTGCTCCTGCCGGCTTGGCCGGGTCGAGTCTGGTGAGATCCAAGTCGAAAACATCACCGGCCGTACGCAGGTCGATCAGCCCGCGACGCTTGGCCTCCAGAGCCAATTCGGTCGCCCGGGACTCTCCGCAATCCAGCACCCGCAGCCAGGCGCTCCCCAGTGCGCCCTGCCCGTGGAATCCGGCGGCCTCCGCCAGAAACAGGGCGAAAGCCACCGTCGCCGGAGTCGCTTTCACCAAACGGCGAACTTTAAAAGTCCGTCCTTCCAAATGTCCGGCCTGCGCCCAGGAGCTCGCCGTATTGCGAATCACCTTATCCACCGTCGCCTCGCCCAAACGTTCCCCAGCCGCCCTCTCCACCGCCAATCGCATCGCGCCTCGCGCAAACTCGCCCTCCTCCGGCAGCCCCACAATCACCGGAGCCGTGGAGAGCAGCAATGGGTCACGCGCCAGCGTCGCCAGCAGGGCTAGCAGCCGCCTACCTGAAACATCCATCGCCCAGAGCCGCGCCAGCACGCGGAATAGCGGCGTCGCCGGGCCAAAGCTGTACAGTTCTCGCAAGTGCTGCCACGAATGCCGCCGGTTGGCCACCGTTCGTTTGCCCAAACAGTTATCGTCGATGATCGCCGCCGCATACGCCTCTTCCGCCGCCGGTGCTGGCACGGCCGCCAGCACCGCGCTCAGTTCCTCGAACATCATGGTCCGGCTGGAATGCGTGCCCACGTGACCAAATCGAAATCCCACCTGAATGGCCTTCGCGCGGTCCCGGGTCGAGGGAAAGAATGGATGGCGCCCTTCGTTCATAAGTTATGCCGCTCGCGCCATCCCGGTCTTCAAGCCGCTCAGTTGCCGGTCCAAAGCCTCTACTTCCTTCGATAGATCGGTTCGCATCTTTACCACCCGTTCCACTACTTTCTCACCATTCGTCCTGACGGTCTCGGCCCACGTCTTGATTTGATCCAGATGCGCGAGTTGTCTCTCAATGCCTCGCACCGCCAGATCAATCTCTCTTAACGCGTGCGCTCTCTCCACGGAATCGTGATTCTCCCGAATCGCCAAAGCACGGGCCAAACTATAGGCCACCCGAAGGTGCAGGTCAGTCTCGGCAGCATCGGCGTCCCAAATGATCACAATGTCGTTGTCATAGCGGGCAAAGGGCTGTAGCCCTTCCGGGGCCGTGTTTTGCGAAAATACGAACACCCCGATCTGGGCTTGCCGGTTCTTGCGCGCCTCCCCGATCTCCTCAAGCGCCCGGGTGAGTGTGCAACTGCGATTCTCTTTGGCCTCCCAAACAATCCGCGCCCCCGCCGCTAGATTTTCGGGGCCTAGCACCGTGACAAAATCACCCATCTTGTTATTCTTAATCGCCCCGGTCGTCATCCCCGTTGCTTCGTAGGGGTCGTTTACCCGCTGCGCCTCGCTCGCAATCAATCGCCCAATCGCCTCCTCGAACGTCTGGCCATGCCGGGTCGATCTAGCCGCCTCCTCTTTGCGAGCCTGCAGCGCAGCCAAAGTAACCCGAACTTCTTGCTGGAATGTGGTGTTGCCCGTCACCAACTTCTCAATCGTCGTTACCAGTTCTCGCTTCAGGCGGGCCAAAGCCGAACTCTCATCGTCCAGCGTTAGGTTGCGATCAATCTGCTGGCTGGTTTGCTGCAGCATCCGAGAGATTCGGGCAATCGCCGAGCCTTCGTTGTCTGAGGAAAACTCGTTCGTGATGGCCTGATGCGCGGTCTCCACCCGCTCCACCAATCGGGACAGAGCCGAATCGGGTCTGTCGAGCGAAAACTCACCCGCCATTCGGTCCACCTGGGTCTGAAGATCGGTTTTCAATTCGCCGTTGCTCAAAGCCAGTTCTCCCACCAACCGCGACAGAGCCGACTCTTTGTTGTCTAGCGAGAATTCCTTCAAGATTTGTTCCTGCTGTGCGGCCAGTGCCGCGTCGAGAACTCTCTCCACCTGCGCTTTGACTCCTGCGGATTCAGTCGGCGACAGCAGCTTGAAGATCGCGCTACCTTCGCCGAAATGCCGGGAGAGCGTCTGCGACAGAGTGGAGTTTTCGGGCGCCATATGGGCGCGGAGCGCGCGATCGAGTTCGCCATCGTTCCGCAGCAATGCCTCGATCCGCTGGGGCAACGCTCCGGTCGACGGATCAAAGTATTGGCGCAGTTGGCCCCCAATCGTGCTGGCCATCTCGGCCCCTCGCTGCCCGAGCATCTGCTCCAAGCCGCCCAGCAGCTCTTTCGAAGCAGCGCGCACGGTGGTGGCGTCCATTTCCCCAACGGCCTGCCTCATCGCGAGCACCCCGAGGCGAATCGCCGACTGAGCGTACTTTTCCCTTAACTCGCCGGGCGCGTGTTTCTGAAGTTCGAACACCACATCTGGCTCTGTTATCTCGAGCGTCAACAGCAGGCTTCGCGTAGCCTCAGTACCGCTTAATGCGTGCATGATTCCATCCTCCGATTGAATTCACCGGCAACTTTGCCGGTTTTTCCGTAAACTCTTCATGAACTCAACGTATCTCAAAAATAACCACGAGGTCAATAGTTAGATATAAGTACACCGGCAAAGTTGCCGGTGTACTGGACAAGCGGACGGGAGCCGAGAGGGAGAGGAGGGAGGAAACGGGAGGGCGGCCCTTCATCGGATGCGCCTCGGTCAGGCGGTCACTTGATTCGCCATAGCTATATCAACCTTCGTATCAATGGCTTAGCCTCGCCGCGCACCCCGAACCCTTGGCCGCGCCTGCTAAGCTCAACGTGGGAGACCTTGCTGCATGAAACAATACGACGACATCGACTACGACCAGTTCCTCTACCCCCATCGCAACCCCGGCTTCCAACCGGACCTCCACTGGACCTTTCTGCCCGCCTCGGAAATCGCCAAACAAACGGCGGCTAACCCGCCCCAGCACAAGATCCTCCTCGTCCCGGCCGATCCAGACTATTCACCCACCGAAGACGAACTCTGGCCCGCCGTCCACCAAGCCGTCCTCGATTGCCTCGCCCCCCATCCCGAATTCCGCGACTCTGTCGTCGCCGCCGTCAGCAAGGTGATCGCTGATCATCGCGGCTGGCGAAATCCTCAGCCTTACCATAGCCGAATCGCAAAACGACCCCAGCGATCTCGTTCAAACTAATCACGTTAGCCTCTCAGGTTCGCTCA
>JAYVRS010000795.1:0-4340 GCA_043776185.1 Bryobacteraceae bacterium
GGGCGAATGCCGAAAGTTACGTTCCTTCCGGCCGGACAAAGCGAAGGCCAGACGGTCGAGTTTGAGTCCGGCAAATTGCCTTATAGCGAGCACGGTTTAGCGGAGAGTCTGCTGGACATTGCGATGCACTTCCATATTCAGCTGGAGCATGCCTGCGGCGGAAGCTGCGCCTGCACCACTTGCCATGTGATCGTCAAGGACGGGAAGGGCAACTTCTCCGAAGCCGACGACGACGAACTGGATCGTTTGGATACGGCGGCAGGGCTTACGTTGAGTTCGCGCCTGGGTTGCCAAGCGGTGGTGAAGGGCGATGTGGTCGTCGAGATTCCGAACTGGAATCGCAACTACGTCAGCGAAGGCGGTGGCTCCATGAATTTGGGCGACGCTATTCCCTTTCCGGCTAAGAAGTAAACGATCAGCCGGCCGGTAGCAAGGCGAGTAAGTTCCCGAGTAACTCCTCACTAACATTCAGGCGTAAGTTGACCGTGGCATTGTCTTGGCGAATGTCAATTTGCTCGATGACATTGCTGATTTCCTTAGAAGCGGGTAACATCGCGGCGGCCGCGCGAATCCCCATGGCTAACTGCTCGGCCGACTTCGAGTCAAGGCACTCCAAACTCAACTTGGCGCGGAAGCCCAGGCTGGCGTCAGCCTCAAATGTGGCCCGAGTGACTTGGATGGGAATTCCTTTGAGCCCCGTCGCGCGACTGACGAAGCGCTTGATATCGCCGGTGGCCACTCCCCAGATCTGATTCTCCAGCGGGATGGCCTCAATGGCCTTTAATAACTCCGCTGGAGGCAGAGGATTCTGCTGTTGGCGATCGATCATGCCGCGCAGAGCCGCCGCCGGCCCGGCCATCACCGTGGCGGCATTCAGGAAGCAGAGCGAGGCGTTTTCATTGCCTTCCAGCGTGTAGCCCTTATAGGTGGTGCGCGTCGTACGATCACCTTCGATCTTGATCGGCGGCTCCATGCCCTGGCGCAGTTCGGTGGAGCGGGTGAACTTGCCGACGGCGAAGGCGATCGATTCCTCGCCGTTGGAGACGATCACGATTTCATAAATGCTCTTGCGAGGATCGAAGCCGGTGCGGGCGGCAAAGTGTTCAATGGCGGGAATCCGACGGCTCTCCACGAGTCGCTTATAGAGCGGGGTGGTCTTGAGCCGCTCCAGTTGAAAGCCGATAGCGTATTGGCTATCTGCGGGAATCACGGCAGCCAGGGAGGGATAGATCCGGACGGCTTTCTTCGCGCCCGTCGCCCAGCGGACTACCGGGTACAGCAAGGCCAAGCCGAAAAAGATGCCGAGGTACAAGACGACGAATTTCTTCATCAGCTTCCAGATTAGCGCGGATCGTTTGGAGTATATTCCTTCATCTTCTGATATCATTGCTTTCAGACGAAATCCCCTGTTAGGAGTCTTGCTATGTTTCGCTATCTGGTTCTTACGTTAGCCCTCGGGGCCACGCTATTCGCTCAAAACTTTGCCACGATCACCGGTTCCGTGAACGACAGTTCCAACGCGGCGGTAGGCGCGGCGAAAATTACGGCTCAAAATCTCGACACGCTCATCACGAAAGAGGTAATGGCTGGCGACGATGGGCTCTACACGGTGCCCTTCCTCCAGCCGGGCCGGTACAAGCTCACCGCCCAAAAGGCCGGCTTTCGCCAAAGTGTGCAAGACAGCCTGACGCTCGAGGTGAACCAGTCGGCCCGTGTCGACTTCAAACTCGAAGTCGGCCAAGTGTCGGAGACCGTCGAAGTGAAGGGCGGCGCGCCGCTGCTCGAAATCGACAATGCCGCCATCGGCCAGGTGATTGAGCAGAAGGCGGTCGCCGAACTGCCGCTCAATGGCCGCAATTTCGTGCAACTGGCGACGCTTGGACCGGGCGTCACCGGCGTGGGCTTCGGCGCGAGAGGCACCATCATGAGCGGCACGCGCCCCGATGACCTTCGCCCCGGCAGCGAGATCTTTGCCAACGGCAATCGTGAAGGCTCAAACAACTTTCTGTATGACGGCATCGACAACAATGAGCGCCTGACGCTCTCCATCGTCTTGCGCCCCTCGGTGGAGGCCGTGCGTGAGTTCAAGATTCAGACGAGCATGTTCGCTGCTGACCAGGGGCGCAATTCCGGCGCCACGGTGAACATCATCACCAAGAGCGGCACCAACGAATGGCACGGCAGCGCTTACGATTTTCTCCGCAATGACTCGACGGATGCGCGCAACTTCTTCCTGGCGCGCAAGCCCACGTTGCGGCAGAACCAGTTTGGCGCTAGTTTTGGCGGCCACGTGATCAAGGACAAACTTTTCTTCTTCGGCAACTACGAAGGCTATCGGCGGCGTCAGGAGCGGGCCTTTGTGAACACCGTGCCGACCGCCGCCATGCGGGCGGGCGACTTCTCGGCGATCCGGGACATCTTTGACCCCGCCACTCTACGCGCCGCCCCGGGCACGGCGTCGGGCTTTACCCGCGATCCTTTCCCGAATCGCCTCATCCCCACCAACCGTTTCGACCCCGTGATGGGCCGCTTGGTGCAAGCCTATCCTCAGCCCACGTTACCCGGGATCGTGAACAATCACACCTCGTCGCCCAAAGAAAAGCAGAACTGGGACCAGGGCGATGGCCGCTTGGATTACAACCTGAACGACAAGAACAGCATCTTCGGCCGCTTCTCGCGCCAGGACACGGTGACGACGCGCCCCAGTACCTTCCTTAACGCGACCATCCCGGGCCTTGAAGGAACCTACGGCTTGGGCGATGAAAATACTTTCGCCGGTGCCTCGGCGCTGAAGGCCTTTCACATCGTTGCCAACTGGGTGCGCACCATTTCGCCCACGTTGATCATGGAGACCAAGATGGGCTGGAACCGCTTCGACTTGACCTTCCTTCAGGAGGGCGCCGCTCCGGGCGCCAAGCTGGGTGAAAAGTTGGGCGTGAAGGGCGCGAATCAAGGCCCCAATTCTGACGGCATTCCGATCTTCAGCCCGGCTGGCTACAGCGGCATTGGCCAAACGCGCTCGCTGCCCATCATTCGGTTTGAAGACACCTACAATCCGTCCGTAGCCTTCACCAAGCTGAACGGACGGCACACGACGAAGTTCGGCACGGACTTCCGCAACCGACGCCTGACCCAGTATCAGACCAACCGCGGTAACGGCCGCTTTAACTTCGGCCGCACCTTTACTGACAATCCGAACGCGACGGGCACCACTGGTGACGCCTTCGCGGCCACCCTGCTGGGCACGGCCAACACCATTGAGCAGGACTTTACGCTTTTCGTTCCCCGCATTATCCAATGGGAATGGAATTTCTTCGTGCAGGAAGATTGGCGCGTGAATGACCGCCTTACCCTAAACTTCGGCTTGCGTTACGAGTACGACACTCCGACCCGTGAATTGAACAATAAGTGGACCAATTTCAATATTGTGACCGGCAAGTTACTCATTGCCGGCTTTAATACGGACCAATACACCGGTATGGTCGCCGATAAGAATAACTTCGCTCCTCGCGTCGGCTTCGCTTACCGCTTGCGCCAAGGCACCGTCATCCGTGGCGGCGCAGGCATCTTCTACAACCCGGCCGGTAGCGAGTCGGCCCTCATGCGGCGTCACCGGCAGTTGCCGTTCGGCCCCATCAACACGGTGGACATCAATCAATTCGTTGCCAATCCGCGCCGCGTTTCGGACGGCCTGAATCCGATTCCGAATCTTGATCCCGCCACCGTGGCGAACAACCCCGTGGGCGCGATGATCGCCATTGACCCCCGCTTCCGCTCTGGCTATGCGCAACAGATGAATCTGCAGATTCAGCAAGCCTTGCCCAAGGACATGGTTTGGAAGGTCGGTTACGTCGGCAATCTGGGCCGCCGCCTGGATAACGTCTTCGACCCGAATCAGTTGTTTCCCGGTTCGGCAGCGCCCATTTTACGCCGTCCGCTGGGCCAGATTGCGCCGGGCGTGCAGGGTGTCACTTACAACGTCTCCGACGGGTTGTCAGCCTACCATTCGTTGCAATCGTCGCTGGAGCGGCGCTTTGCCAACGGCATCGGTTTCCTGACCGCTTACACTTACTCCCATTCCATTGATTTTATTCAGAACCAGTTTGGCGGCGGCGACCCTGGGCCGAGTCCTCAAGATGCTCGCAATCGCCGCGCTGATCGTAGTAACTCGGGCTTCGATCTGAGGCATCGCTTCGTCCACAGCATGAATTACGAATTACCATTCGGCAAAGGCCGGAAATTCGCGGCGGGAAACAACGTCATCAACCAGATGTTTGGTGGTTGGGACGCGAATATGATCTTCGTGAAGCAGAGCGGCTTGCCGTTTACGCCGGTGCTGA
>JAYVRS010000796.1:0-4335 GCA_043776185.1 Bryobacteraceae bacterium
ACCGCGCTGATCGCGCGCGGCCTTCCCATGTTGATCGCGGGGCCCTTATCCGGGGTTCTGCTGGACCGTTGGGATCGTAAGCGCGTCATGATTGCCAGCGACCTGGCCCGCGCCGTGGTGGGGCTGCTCTTTATCTTTTGCGAGGGGCAAACCAACCCGTTGTTACTCTATCTCCTCAGCGCCTGTCTGATGTTCGCGTCGCCATTCTTCACTAGCGGTCGCGCGGCGATCCTGCCGACGATCGCCAGTAAAGACGAGTTACATACGGCGAACTCAGTAACCCTCACCACGCAGTGGCTGAATACGGCCATTGGAGCGTTTTTGGGCGGGTTAAGCGTCGACCGGTTAGGTTACACGATCGCGTTTTTCTTGAATGCGATGTCGTTCCTATTCTCGGCGTGGTGTATCTCTCATTTGCGGTCGCCGCTCGGGCACTTTCGCGCTCTCAGGCCTAGGGACGAAACTCACCGGCCTCACCCCTGGACCGATTACAAGAACGGCTTGGCCTATATCCGGAGCCAACCATTAATTCTGGCGATCTTACTCACCGGAGTCGGCTGGGCTATCGGCGGCGGAGCGGCGCAGGTGCTATTCAGCTTGTTTGGCGAACGGGTGTTTCACCGCGGCGCGACCGGCATCGGCATTCTGTGGGGCTCGGCGGCAATTGGACTAGTAGCGGGCGGAATATTCGCCCACTGGCTGGGTAAGCGATTAAACTTCGGCAGTTACAAGAAGGTGGTCGCGATTTGCTTCGTGGCCCATGGCCTTTTCTATGTGGCGTTCTCCCAGATGACGTCGTTTGGGATGGCGCTGGTGTTTATTGGACTTTCCCGGTCCGGTTCGGCGATTGCCAGCATTCTGAACAACGGGCAGGTGCTGCGGCATGTGAAGGACGAGTTTCGCGGACGAGTGTTTTCGGCGATTGAGACCGTGGTGTGGTCCATGATGATGGTGTCGATGATGGCCGCGGGCATAGCGTCGTTGCACGTCACCCCGCAGACTATTGGCGCTTGGGCGGGCAGCATGGCCTTGCTGACTGCGGTGGTGTGGCTATGGGCGGATTGGCGCGGATGGCTGCCGGAACCAGCCATCCATGCGGGCGATATCGACGATCTCGAAGTTCGTGGCGAGCCCGCATAGTGCTGATACACTCAGAGGCTTCGCATGCTATTGCAACTTGAGGGGATTCAGAAGCGTTTTGGCGGAGTGACGGCGCTGCGCCAAGGGACGCTCGGCGTCAACGCCGGTGAAGTGCATCTGCTGATGGGTGAGAACGGCGCCGGCAAATCGACACTGATGAAGATCGTCGCGGGCATGCAGACGGCGGACGAAGGCCGCTTCCTGTGGCGGGGGCAACCGGTCACTTTTGGCAGCCCTCGCGACGCGGCTGAGGCCGGCATCTCGATGGTGCATCAGGAGAGTTTGCTGGCCCCCCATCTGACGGTGGCGGAAAACATCTTTCTGGGGCGTGAGAGTGCGAGCTACGGTTTCGTTCCTCGTGAACGACTGGTGCAGGATGCGCGCCATTTGATCGAGCAGTATGGGTTTCCCCTGCGCGCCGAAACGCAGGTTCGCGAGTTGAGCCCGGCAGGCAAGCAGATGGTGGAGATTTGCCGGGCCATCCGGCATGGCTCCAGTTTGCTGATCTTCGACGAGCCGACGTCGTCGCTGTCGGAAGCCGAGACGCGCGAGGTTTTTCGCATCGTGGCTCAGTTAAAGGCCCGCGGCGTGGGCGTCATCTACATCACGCATCGGCTCGACGAGTTACGCACCATCGGCGACCAGGTGACCGTCTTGCGCGATGGCGAAACGGTACACACGAGCGCGCTGGCTGACCTCAGCATGGACCAGTTGATCAAGCACATGGTGGGCCGCGAAGTGAGCCAGGTGTATCAGCGCGAGCGGATGGAACGCGGCAAGGTCCGGTTGAAGGTGCAGGGCCTGACGCGCGCGCCGTTGCTCCAAAACATCAGCCTGGAGGTCCACGCGGGCGAGATCTTGGGGATTGGCGGCTTGATTGGCGCCGGGCGCACCGAGCTTTGCCGCGCCATCTTTGGCATTGACCGGATCGACGCGGGAAGCATCGAGGTAGACGGCGTGGTGCGGCGGATCGGGTCGCCTCGCGAAGCTGTAACGGCCGGCTTGGCCTACATCACCGAAGATCGCCAGAAGACGGGCCTCGCGCTTGGGTTGCCCATCGGGCAGAACATCACGCTCGCCAGTTTGGACCGCGTGAGCCAGTACGGCATGTTGAACCAGACCGCCGAACGCGTCGTAGAGACCAAGTTTATGGAACGTTTACGGGTGAAGGCGGCTAACGCGCAGCAGCTCGTCGGTCGCCTTTCGGGCGGCAACCAACAGAAGATCGCCATCGCCAAATGGTTGGCGCGCGAGGCGAGTATCTTCCTGTTCGACGAGCCAACCCGCGGCATCGACGTGGGGGCCAAGGCCGAGGTGTTTGCCCTGATGGAAGATCTGGCCAAGCAAGGTGCGGCGATCCTGATGGTGAGTTCGGAATTGCCCGAACTGGTGCAGGTGGCTGACCGGATCCTGGTGATGCGGCAAGGTCAGCTGACGGGTGAGTTACAGAGCGGCTGCAGTCAGGAAGAGATTATGCACCTGGCGGCGTTTAAAGAGAGTGTGCACTAATGCGAACTTCGCTTTGGCAGCGATTGCTGCCGTTTCTTACCTTGATTGCGCTGTTTGTCGGGCTGATCATCGCGACACCCAATTTCTTTACGCAGACCAATCTATCGAGCGTGGTGCGGCAAACGGCCGTGATCAACATCATGGCGCTCGGCATGACGATGGTTATCATCACCGGTGGCATTGACCTTTCGGTAGGCTCCATTCTGGCGCTGGCCGGTTGCCTGGGGACGATGACCATGACCTCAGGTTGGCCCGTGTGGGCCGGGACCTCAGGCTGGCCCGTGTGGGCCGGGACCTCAGGCTGGCCCGTCTGGGTTGGCATTGCCGTGGGCATTCTGGTGGGATGTTTGGCCGGCTTGCTCAACGGCGCGCTCACCACGCGTTTGCGGATTAATCCGTTCATTGTCACGTTGGGCACCCTGCTCATCATTCGTGGCGTGGCGTTGATTTTGACGAACGGGATGCCGGTGCAGAATGTACCCAAAGCCTTCTCGTTTTTGGGCGAGGGGTCCATCGGCCCGGTGCCCTTCGTGCTGGTGATCTTGCTGGTGATTGCCGTGATCGTCCACATCATCCTGGAGCGTACGAAACTCGGCCGCTATGCGTTTGCCATCGGCAGCAATCCCGATGCCGCCTTCTATGCGGGCATTCCGGTGAAGTTCCACACAACGGTGATCTACGGCATTTGCGGCATGCTGACCGGCCTCGCCGGAATGATTGAGAGCTCGCGGCTGATGACCGGTCAACCGACGGCGGGGCAAGGCTATGAGTTGCCGGCGATTGCGGCGGTGGTGATCGGCGGAGGCAGTTTGCGCGGTGGCGAGGGTAGTGTGGTGGGGACGTTGATCGGCGCTTTCATCATGGGCTTGCTATCTAACGGCTGCGACCTGCTAGGCATACAGCCGTTCGTGCAACAAGCAACCATCGGCGCGGTGATTATCCTGGCCGTAAGCGTCGATGAATTGCGAAAACGGAAGATGACTTAGCGGCTACTGCTTGTCGAAGACCATCTTGGTGACAATGTCGCCCATCGGGGTGCCAGTCATCGTGCGATTCACCGTCATCACCTTGCCGTCGGCGGAGACTTCCCACTTTTCGGACAGGCCGATCGACATGCCCTGCACTTCGCGCTTCGAGGTGATCGCGATGTGATTGCCTTCCCACTTGGCCACGCTTTTCACCTCGCCCATTTGGTTCTTGTTGGTGCTTTCGCTGCCATCCAGCTTGTACTTCATGTCGGTGGAAGCCGTGCCGCGGGCTCCGACGGTGGTGGATTCGGCGCGCAATTCCGCGTCGGTTTTTTGGGTAATCTTTTGGGTAAGTTTATCAGGCACCATCTGCGGCGCCATTTGGCCGAAATCGCTTTGGCCCTTGTTCATCTCCCAGGTGCCGGCAAAGCTGGGCTTGTCGGCGGCGAGAGCAGAGAGTCCGGCCAGTGTCAAAACAACGAAGGTTGATCTTGTGAGACGCATACGTCCGTAGTTTAGCAGGCGGCGAGAAACCGTTGGGCATATTGCCGCCACTCGGTGCCGGTGAAGCCGAGGTCACGGGTTTCGTAGTAGAGGGTGCCTGGATGAGGCGGGGCGAGAAAGTCGGTAACGGGCGCGGCCCGCCACAGCTCCCGGTCGAGGGGAAAGCGGTCGAAGACGTGCTTCTGGGAGTCGAAGGCGGCGAACATTTTCGCTT
>JAYVRS010000797.1:0-4333 GCA_043776185.1 Bryobacteraceae bacterium
GTTCAAGGGCTTCCACTAGACGCACCGACTTCGCCGCGTCCGGCTCATTCAGAGCGGCGTTCGAGAGCGCATACTCGGCGTAGGTCTCGGCCTCTTTGGCCGTCGCCAGAGCGCGCTTGTAATCCTCCTCAGACTGCTCAGCAGCCTTGGGCTTTTGCGCGTCTTTGCGAGCGGCTTCCGAGGTAAAGACGGCCCATTTCAACACCGCGTCCGAGTCTTTTTTGCCTTCGGCCGCCTGGATGTTGGCATAGGCCGCGTCATAATCGAGCGCATCGAGCGCGACGAGCTTCTCCCCGGCTTCGATGGCCTTATCGAAACTGCCGGCCTTCAAGTACGATTGCTGCAGCTGCGACCATACCCAGCCGCCGGCTTCGTGTTTGGGGTATGCCGCCGTAAACTGCTCCATCAGTTTTTGCTTGCCCGCCGCGTCCGCTTCGGAAGAGATGGCTTGCAGCGCTTTGCCGTCTTCGGTAGTCGCGTTGATCGCCGTCAACTTGTGGCGTTGCGCCGCCGTCGGCAGAGCGGCGATCGCTAGCACACTGAGCAGGGTAAATAGCTTTATGGGAACTCCTCGTTAGTGTCGATGATCATAACACCTGGAGCCGGCCCATGCTGGGAAAACGCACCAATTTGCCCGACGACCTTCGTCCGGCAACTTGGATTGAAATAGCGATGTGGCCTGATATGCTATTTACCTATGGACGTAAATCCGGTGCGTATTTTCAGCATGATGTCGGCCTATCAGCAGACGGCGGCACTCAAAGCGGCCATCGAGTTGGGACTGTTTACGGCGGTGGCTGAAGGCCAGCGGACCCCTGCCGAATTGGCCGCGAAGTGTGGCGCTACCGAGCGCGGCATGCGGATTCTGGCCGACTATTTGACCGTGCACGGCTTGCTGGAAAAGGAGAACCAGGGCTACCGGCTGACCCCCGACTCCCAGGTCTTTTTGAATCAGGATTCGCCCGCGTATATGGGCGGGATGATCGGCTTCCTGGGCGCGCCCGAAATTCGGCGTCAGTTCGATGCGCTCACCGAAGCCGTGCGGCGGGGAGGCGTGGCTGCAGACGAGTCGGGTGCCACGGCGGACGAGTACGGCGGCTGGGTGGACTTCGCCCAATCCATGGAGGCCATGATGGGTCCAGCGGCCCAGCAGATCGCGGCCCTCGACAATCATGGGCCTTTGGCCGTATTGGATGTGGCCGCGTCGCACGGCATGTTCGGCTTTTCCATTGCCCGGGCCAACCCCGCCGCGCACATCACGGCTCTCGATTGGGCCAACGTCCTGGAGGTTACCAAGGCCAACGCCGCGCGATGGGGCTTGGCCGACCGCGTCTCGACGATCGCGGGCGATGCCTTCACCGTGGATCTTGCCGGACCCTACGACGTCATCCTGCTCACCAATCTGCTGCATCATTTCGATCACGCGGCGAATGTCCGTCTGCTCAAGCGCCTGAGGGCGGTGCTAAAGCCAGGTGGACGCGTGGTGACGCTCGAATTCGTGCCGAACGCCGATCGCATCTCGCCGCCCATGCCGGCTACGTTTCCCCTGGTGATGCTGGCGTCGACGCCAGGGGGCGACGCCTACACGTTTGCCGAGTTGGAGAGCATGTTTGCTGAAGCGAGCTTCGCCTCCAGCCGTCAGATCCCAGTAGACGGAACGCCGCAAACGCTCATTCTCAGCCAATTAGGATGACCGGCCCCGATCAGAAACTCTTCCGGCTTGCGCTACTCTTCGCGGTCGCCTCACTCGTCGCCAAGCTAACCCTCGCCTGGACCACGCATGGCACCAACGATATCGATATGTGGGAGTCCAGCGCCACGCTCGCCCAAAGCTTCAGCGCCCAAAACGCCAGCGCCATCCGGCTCTATCAGCAGAAGGTGACGGTGTCACACGAAGGGCAGCCCTATTACGAGGAGGTCTTCAATCACCCGCCGCCGATGATCGCTCTTTTGCGTACGCTGGCCAACGTCGCCGAACGTCTCGAAGTGCCCTTTCCGAGCCTCTTTCGCACCCTCACCAGTCTGGCGGACCTTGGCTCGTTCCTCCTCGTGGCCGCCATGGTGAAAGGGCGTGGGGGGGCATCCTGGAATCTGGTGGCTTATGCCTTCTGCCCAGCCGCCATCCTGATTGCCGGATTTCATGGCAACTCCGATCCGTTGATGATCTTTTTTCTGCTGGCGGTCACGTGGGCAGCCCAGCGAGGCCACCCGCCTTGGCTGTTGGGCTTGTTTGCCACTGCGGCGCTCAACATCAAACTGCTGCCGCTTTTCCTGTTGCCCGCCCTATTTTTCTACGTTCGGGATTGGCGCGGGCGCCTCCAGTGCTTCGGAGTCATTGCCGTTGCCTCACTAGCTCTCTGGCTGCCGTACCTAGCGCAAGATCCGGCGGCGGTGGTCAAGTCCACGATTGGCTACGATAGCCTCACCGGCCTGTGGGGAATCGGCTATATTCTGCGCCGCACCGTCTTGTTCGAGCCATACTCGCACTACGCGAAGTACCCGATTCTCCTGCTCTCGGCAGCAGTGGCGTGGCTCATGAATCGGCCCAAAACGCGGTTCCCGCTCTTCGATCAGTTCGGCGTTACGCTGTTCCTATTTCTCTTTCTGACACCGGGTTTCGGCGTGCAGTACTTGTACTGGCTCACTCCCTGGGCCGTGATGCTGGGCGCGCGCTCGTATTGGTTTCACTCCTTGACGGCGGGAGCCTTCCTGTTCACCGTGTACAACTTCTGGTCGGGCGGCATGCCCTGGGGCTTCGCCAATTCCCTCGCCACCGGGCCCTGGGGCCGCGGGGCGCAAGTGCTCCAGCTGTCGGCGTGGATTTCGGTGGGCGTGGTGCTCTCTGACTATTGGCACCGCTACCGTTCGTCGTTAGATCTCGACCACTTTGCCGCGCGGAAGTGAGATCTTGCGCTTGTCCGGGTCTGGACTCTCGCGATAGTACACCGCCGTGTGCCCCACCATCGACACCAACATCGCGCCGGTCTTCTCCACGATTTCCGCCGAAAGCTGCTTGCGCTCCTCCTGCCGGTTCGAGAAACGCAGCTTCATCACCTCGTGGTTCAGCAGGGCGAGCTCGAAGCTCTTAAAGAAATTGGGCGTTAACCCCTGCTTGCCCAACTGCATGGTGGGCGGCATATTGTGGGCGATTCCCCTAAGGAATTTGCGTTGCGGATTAGTGAGAGGGCCGGGCATGATCACCAATATGGTCGCACGCGCGATACAGTAATGGTTGACGTATGGCCAAACTTCGTGATCAACTCCGCGGCGTGTTCGGGTTCCCCATCACGCCTTTTCGTCCGTCTGACCTGTCAGTGGATTATGCCGCCCTCGAGAAAAATGTCGCCCTGATGAGCGAGCATCCCTTCTGCGCCATGGTCGCCGCCGGTGGCACCGGCGAGCTCTATTCGCTTTCGATCGAGGAGGCCGTGGAGGTCGTCCGCGTGGCCAAAGCGACCACCAAGATGCCCGTGGTGGGCGGCGTGGGCATCAATGCGTCGATCGCCTGCGCGATGGCGCGCGGTATGGAAAAGGCAGGCGCCGACGCCCTGCTCGTCCTGCCGCCTTCCTACATCAACGCGCCCGCGAACGGGCTTATCGATTACTACGCGGCCGTCGGCCAAGCCACCGGCCTGCCGCTCAGCATTTACTCGCGCGATTGGGCCGTCTTTTCGCCTGACATGGTCGCCCGTTTGGCCGAGCGTGTGCCGACGCTGGAGATTTGGAAAGACGGGCAAGGCAACGCGCGCACCTATCAGCGCATCATGGCCAAGCTAGGCGATCGTTTGGCCTGGGTGGGTGGCCTAGGTGACGATTGCCTGCCGACTTACCTGGCGTGTGGCGTGCAAGCCTTCACCTCCAGCATCTCCAACACTTCGCCGAAGCTGGCGCTCGAATTAGCCGAACTCGGCGGCTTAACCACCGGCAAACCCGCCGACTTCGCCAAAATCACACCGTTGATGAATCGCTTCGTCCACCCCATTTACGCGGTCCGCGAGCATGTCAAAGGCTACGAAGTATCGGTGATGAAGTACGCGATGGACTTGACCGGCGGCGGCATCACTGGAGGTCCTGTACGCCCTCCGCTCGAAAACGTGAGGCCCGAACACCGCGCCACGGTAGAAGCCATCGTGGCCGATTACAAGTCCGCCGGGTATTAGGCAAGCCGCTCGAATCGCCCTAAAAAAAGCGAACACACAGGGGGGGCAACTGGATCTCGTTAATGGACTAACCTTCACGGCAAGGTGCCAGTCGAGTGGCGATCTCGCACCTGAGACTTCCTCTAACCGCATCGGCTCGCTAAAGAGTCAGCGGGGCCATTCGAGATCAAGGG
>JAYVRS010000798.1:0-15697 GCA_043776185.1 Bryobacteraceae bacterium
GGCCCCCGCGCGCAGGCCTCCGGCGAGCGTCGAAACGCCAGCCCATTGGCTTAGGACCAGGGTGACGACCGCTCCCCACGCCAGTTGGGACAAGATCAAAAACGGGAAATCGGGTTCCACCTTCATGGCGCTGGCGGCACCGTTGGCGCGCATGAAGGAATCGAGCAAGACGCTGTATATGAGGAACCCGAGGAAAAATATGGTGACCCCGCCTGCAAGGGTCGCGGTAAGAAACTTCTTGGAATCCATAAACACACCTCCTTTGAATTTCGACCAGGGTGAACGGTATCACAGCGGCGGCTGGATTGGAAGCCGGGTCGCGATGGGTTCTCGGCAGCGGGCAAGGGGAGATTATAAACTTATAGTATGAATTGTTTGTTCTTTTCCTGTTTGATGGGTACCGCATTCGCGTTTGCCCAAGTACCCGCCGCCCCCAAAGCCGCCACGCCGGCCAGGCCGGTGGTGGTGGCGAAGCCCGTCGTGGTGGCGCCAAAGTCCACCGCGATGGCCAAGCCCATGGCCCCCGCACCAGCGGCGGTTAAGCCAAAGCCGGTGGTTGCGGCGAAACCAGTTGCGACTCCTGAGCCTGACCGCGAGCCCGGCCTCTATGCCGATTTCGAGATTGTGCAAGGGGCCGACAGCATGGGTCGGATTGTGATCAAGTTCTACGAGAACGAAATGCCGATCACGGTGCATAACTTTGTTGACTTAGCGCGGGGCATGAAGCTCTTTACCGACCCCAAGACGGGGAAGCGGGTGAAGCGGCCGCTGTTTAACGGCCTCGTATTTCATCGCGTGATTCCCGAGTTCATGATTCAGGGTGGCGACCCGATGGGCACTGGCTTCGGCGGTACCGATGCGATTCAGGATGAGTTCCATCCTAGCTTAGGTTTCGACAAGCCTTATCTGCTGGCGATGGCCAACGCCGGCCCGGGCACGGGCAGTAGCCAGTTTTTCATTACCACGAAGACGCAGCGCTTGCCGGAGTATTTGAATGGCAAGCACCCCATCTTCGGCATCGTGGTGGAGGGTCAGGACGTGGCCGAGAAGGTGGTGAACGTGCCCGCTGGCGAAGGCAACAAACCTAATGTGCCCGTGGTGATGAAAACGGTGACGATCAAACGCTTCCCGAAAGGCGCGCCGATTTGGCCCGTCGCTCCCGTTACTCCGGTGGCTAAACCTGCGGTGAAGACCACGACCCCGAAGCCCGTTCCTGCTGTCAAGAAATTGTGATCACGCGCATCGTGTCATTGCAGGTCGGCCTGCCGCGCTTGATGGATCCGCACGGCGAGCCGTGGACGACGGCCACCTTCAAGGATCCGGCTTCGGGCAAGGTGGCCCTCTCGTGGGAGGGCTTGGCGGGCGATGGCCAAGCCGACCTGTTGAACCATGGCGGCGCGGACAAAGCCGTTCTGGTTTACAGTGACGAACACGCTGAGCGTTGGCGGCGGGAGTTGTTCCCGGAAGGGCTTTCGGCCGGTGCGTTCGGCGAGAACTTCACGGTCCAAGGCCTTACCGAGGCCGGTGTTTGCCTGGGAGATATCTTTCAGGTGGGCTCGGCACGCGTGCAGGTGAGTCAACCGCGGCAGCCCTGTTGGAAGCAGGCGCGGCGTTACGGGATGAACGACTTAGTGGTCCGCATCGTGCGCACCGGGCGGACGGGCTGGTATCTGCGCGTGCTGACGGAGGGCCAAGTGGAAGCCGGCGACGTGATGACCCTGCTTGAGCGGCCACATCCGGAGTGGACTATCGAGCGGGCCAACCAAGTGATGCACGTGGCCAAGACCAATCGCGAACTGTCACTGGAGTTGGCAGCCTGCCCAGCACTAGCTCAGGCGTGGGTGAAGTCTTTGCGGAAACGATTTCCGTAGGATAGAGGGATGAAGATACGGATTCTGGGTTCTCTACTATTCAGCCTGTTATTGAATGCGCAGACCTATGACACCATCCTGCTGAATGGGCGGGTGATGGATGGCACGGGCGGCGCTTGGTTTCTGGGAGACGTCGCCATCAAAGGCGATCGCATTGCGACGATCAAACCCGCCGGAATGTTGCGTGAAGCGACGGCCAAAAGGCGCATTGAGGTGACCGGGCAGGTGATCGCGCCGGGGTTCATCGATATTCAAAGCCATGTGCGTGGCGACTTACTCGGGCCGGGCGATGGACGCCTCATCAGCAAAGTGACGCAGGGCATCACCACCGAGATTATGGGCGAGAATGACTCGAACGCCCCGTTCAATGAGCGGGTCCGCGAGATGAGCGGCGCGGATATTTTTCGTTACGGGCGTTTTAGTGAGTGGTTGAGGGCGATGGAGCAGCATCGTTCGTCATCGAACTTCGGTTCGTTCATTGGCGCGGCAACCTTTCGGGCCTATGGCAAGGGGATGTCGATGGGAAAAGCTACCCAGGGCGAAGTGCAGGCGATGCAACAGGCGGCCACGCAAGCGATGCAGGATGGGGCCTTTGGTATCGCCTCGGCCCTCATTTATCCCCCCGGGATCCTACGCTGAAACCAAGGAACTGATCGAAGTGGTGAAGGTGATTGCGCCCTATGGCGGCTTGTATATCTCGCATATTCGATCCGAGGGCGACCGTCTGCTGGAGGCGATCGATGAAGCGATCGACATTGGCTGGCAAGCGAACGTGCCGGTAGAGATCTATCATTTGAAAGCCGTCAGCCAACAGAATTGGTCGAAGATGCCGTTGGCCATTGAGAAGATCGATGCCGCGCGGGCGCGCGGAATCGATGTGCAGGCCAATATGTACCCTTACGTAGCCAGCGGCACGGGACTTACGGCTTGCCTACCGGATTGGACGGCGGCCGATGGCAAGCTTTTCGAGAATTTGGCCAATCCGACTCTGCGCTCGCGGCTCTTACCGGAAATGGTGAGGCCGGATGATACGTGGGAAAGCCGTTGCGTACAGGCCTCGCCCGGCGGCGTGCTACTCGTCGGGTTACACCAGCCGCAGCATCAGAAATATGTAGGTAAGCGATTATCGGAAGTAGCCGCTGAGATGGGGACACCTTGGCCCGAGGCTGTGCTCGCATTGTTAGTAGACGAGCGACAGCGCATCACGACGATTTACTTCATGTTGAGTGAAGAGAATTTAGCACTCCAACTGAAGCGGCCGTGGATTAAGATTGCGACCGATGCGGGCGGATCGAATCCGGACACGGACAAGTCTCCGGTTCATCCGCGCACTTATGGCACATATCCGCGGGTGCTCGGCAAGTACACGCGCGATCAAGGCTTGATGCCGATGGAGGAAGCCGTCCGAAAGATGACCTCGGCGGTGGCGAACCGACTGTCGATTATGGATCGCGGCTTACTCCGCGAAGGATTGATCGCTGACGTGGTGGTATTCGATCCAGCCAAGGTAATCGATCGTGCCACGTTTGAGCAGCCGCATCAAATCTCAGCGGGCGTGCCGTACGTGTTAGTCAACGGTACGTTGGTGGTCGATGCCGGCAAGCACACCGGGGCACTGCCGGCTCGGGTGCTGCGTGGGTCGGGTTACAAGTCTCTCAACTAACGCAAGCCATGGCGACGGAGGACGGCGTCTTCGGCGCGAAGCCAGTCGGCTTTGGGATCGCCCGGGCGATAGCTGCGCTGGATGAAGTAGTCATAGGCCTCACGGCGAATTTCGTCCTGCAATAGCTCAAGCGAAAGGACCAATTCAGGGTTGGCCGCCAGCTTCGTCTTTCTCTTGAGGGTCGCCTTTGGGGATGGCGTGACGGCAGCCGCCTTCTTCTTGGGCGTCACTTTCGGCGGCGCAGCTTGTGGCAGGGAAGTCTTCTTCATTGCGGCCTGGTTTGGCTCGATCTTTTCGGACTCGGCCTTTTGGGACTCGGGCTTTTGGGGCACGACGGCCAAACCGGTAGCCGTTACGGCGGAAGACGTGGTGGGCGTCAGTATCTGGGCTTTCTTAGTGGCCATGGAATACCTCTTTTCTATAGTCACGCGTCAGGCGTGGGCAACCGAGGCACCTATTCTTCTAGTTTAGCTTACCCGTGCGAATCAGGTCCAGCGCGCGGCTAATGAGTGGATCGCGGGCCAGTTCGATCTCATCGCCCCGCTCCACACTGACCCCCTGATTCAGGATCTCTTGCCGGAGTCGATTGCGGATCCAGGCGGTGTCGGTGAGCCACTCATTCACGCCCGGTTGGATGCGGCGTTCTCCCAGCCAGCCGCGGAAGACATCGAGCAGCGGGTTAGTGACGTCAAAGTCCGGCGTCACCTTTTCCCGCCGCGTGTACTCGGTGGCAAAGGTGGTGAAAGAGCCTGACGCATCGAGGGCGATCCGCAGCCGTGTCTGCGCCTCGGGATTGACGAGGTGCTGCGGACGCAAGCCGCCTGCCGTGGTGGACAGAGTAGCGTCGATTTGGCTATCGCGCAAAGGCCGCTGTAAGCTACGGCCTTCGGGCGTATAGTAATACGCAACCGTTAGCGCCAGAGCGGACTTATTGCTCAGCGGGAAGACGCTTTGCACCAGTCCTTTGCCGTAAGTGGGTTGGCCAATCACATAGCCCCGATGGTGCTCTTGCATCGCTGCGGCTATAATCTCCGAGGCACTCGCGCTTTTCTCGTTGACTAACACGGCGACGGGGAAGCGATAAGGCTTGGCCGCCGCAGCTACATCAACATTCTCGGTTTCCTTGCTGCGCCCGCGAATGGAGAAGATTCGTTGGCCGGGCTCCAGAAACAAGGAGGCTGTTTCAATGGCGGCGCCGACTACGCCGCCGGGATTGTTGCGTAAGTCAAGCACCAAACCCTTGAGGTTGTCTCCTCCGAGCTTCTGAATGGCGGCGCGAATGTCCTTGCCGGTTTTTACTTCGAAGCCTCCGACTCGTAAGTAGCCGATACCTGGGGCCAAGGTAAAGATCCGCTCCACACTGGGCGTGTCCATCGCTTCGGGCGAGAGTACAAATTCCAGCAAACGCGGCGTGTTCTGCCGTCGGACATCGAGCTTTACCTTCATCGTGCGCGACTGGCCTAGCAGTCCCACCAATTGGTCCGTATCCAATTGCGCGAGCACGTAGCCGTTGATCGCGACGATCTCGTCACCGGCCTGTAACCCGGATCGCGCAGATGGGCTCCCCGGCAGCGTTTGCAGGACCACGACGCGGCCGGGCAGGATCGAAACCACTGAGCCGAACCCTCGGCGCACGGACGTCTCCATCTCCTGTAACTGCTTGAAGTTATCAGGGTCAAAAAAAATGCTGTGCGGATCGAGTGGCTTCAGCATATTCGGTAAGGCACCCTGGTAAAGCGCCGGTTCAATGGCGGGAGGGTCGGCGGAATGTTCGAGTATGATCGCCAGTATGTCGGCGAACTTACGCACGTAGGGTTCCAGCTGAGCGGCGCGGTCCTTGGAAGAAAGCGGGCTTTGTTGGATCTGCTGGGCCATCGCGATGCTCAAGTGGCTTGCCCCAAGGCGCCGTAAAGCTAGGGCATTTTGGACGGGTATTGGATTACCAGCAAGTAGAAGCTCGCCGTTGAGAGCGGCCAGCTTACGACTATCAGGACCTGACGCTAGTAAGTCGACACTAAGTAACTCTGCGGGTCCATTCATGTGTGATTGATCAGATCCCGAAAGGTCAAAGTGCTGACGCACAAGGGGCCCATCGCCCCTCATTTGAGATGGTATTGGGCGGCCATAAGAGGTCGGGACCTGTTGAACGTCCAGCCCAGCGACCACAGCGGAGCCGGCATGCAGCACTGGTACGAGACGAGAGTCCTCAGTGGCAAACGATGAACTGGCCGCGGCAAGAAGGAGCGAGAAAGGGAGACGAATCGACATAGGCTATCTTGTGGAACGTGGGCCCGCCGGCAGAGGTTCCGACGAATTGATCGAGACTGCAACCTGTTCAACGATTTCCACGCCAAAACCTTCAAGACCGGGAACTTTGCGGGGATGATTCGTTAACAATCGAATGCGCTTCAAGCTGAGATCCGCAAGAATTTGAGCGCCGATGCCAGCTTCGTGCTGGGTCTCGTTGTGGGAATCAGAGGGTGTGAATCGTTGAAAGTCATCCCCATGCGTAAGGATGCGGTCACCACTGGTGCGCAAACCGAGGCCGGTCTGATGAAGGTAGACAACCACCCCAGCGCCTTCACGAGCAATTAGGGCCATGGATTGTTCAAGCATGGGACGGCACTGACAACGGAGAGAACCGAAGACATCCCCATAAACGCAGTGGGAGTGCATGCGGACCAAGGCGGCGGGTAACACTTCGGGATGGCCAAAGACCAGAGCGAGGTGACGCTCTAGGCTCATGGAATTGGAGTAACTAACGGCGCGAAACTCGCCGTGGGCCGTTTGAATGGTACCTGCGGCTTGGCGCGCCACGAATCGCTCATGGCTCATACGGTAGCGGATAAGGTCGGCGACGGTGATGAGTTTAATGTCGTGTTTGCGGCAAAAGACCGTGAGGTCGGGGAGGCGGGACATGGAGCCATCGTCATTCATGATTTCGCAAATGACGCCGCCGTGGGAGAGACCGGCGAGGCGGGCGAGGTCGACCGCAGCCTCAGTCTGACCGGCGCGAACAAGCACTCCGCCCTCACGGGCGCGGAGAGGAAAGACGTGGCCGGGGCGGGCGAGATCGTCGGCGCGTGTGTCGGCTTGCATGCAGAGTTGGATGGTGTGTGAACGATCAGCGGCGGAGATACCGGTACTGACTCCCTGTCGAGCGTCAATGGATTCGGTAAAGGCCGTGCCAAAGTTCGAAGTATTCTTAGGCGACATCAGCGGAAGGCCCAGAGAGTCGCAGCGTTCAGCGCTCAGGGCCAAGCAGATCAAACCACGTCCGTGAACGGCCATGAAGTTGATGATCTCGGGCGTCGCTAGATCGGCGGCAACGGTGAGGTCACCTTCGTTTTCGCGGTCTTCATCGTCAACAACAACGAGCATGCGGCCGAGACGAAAATCTTCGAGGGCCTCGGGAATGGACGCAAATGGCATAGACATCTCCATTCTAGGCCGAATCGATGGGTTGCGTTGTAGGGTGGTGTCGTTCTAAGTTTCCTCTTTTGTGTTAGTTAGCGAGGGACACCAAAAAATAGGGTGGCGGCTAACGGGCGTTCACGGTGAATTTCAAACTTTTATCTCTATTGTTTTCAGCTACTTCCTCAAATCCTGGGATCAGGATCTTGAGGAGCGCTTGGTAATCTCAAATCGGGCGAAAGGAAATGTCGCATACGGAGCCGGATGAAAGACCCGACGAAAGAGGATATACGATGGCGAGATATTGGTTACAGCCCACTGCCTTCCCAAGCACGATTCCACCGTTTGAGAGCGCGGTTCAAGGGATTCTCCGGTCCGGTGGGTTCCGGCAAGAGTGCGGCTTTGTGCCAGGAGGCCATCCGGCGGGCTTATCAGAACCCGGGTCGGCAAGGTCTGCTGGGTGCGCCAACGTATCCGATGCTGAAGGACGCGACCCAACGAAGTCTCTTGGAGATTTTGGACCGGACCAACGTACCTTACGAGCTTAATAAGTCACAGAATTACGTCGTACTCAGCGAGTGCCAATCTAAGATATTGTTCCGCTCGATGGAACAGTATGAACGCCTTCGTGGCACAAACCTTGCTTGGTTCGGTTTGGATGAGCTAACTTACACGTCGGAAGAAGCTTGGCTAAGGCTGGAGGCTAGACTTCGCGATCCGTTAGCAAAGTCGCTCTGTGGCTTTGGCGTATGGACGCCAAATGGGCACGACTGGGTATACCGGCGGTTCATCGAGAAGAAAATATGTGGATACGGCACGGTGCTGGCGCGACCGTTCGAGAATCGCCACCTGTTGAAGGCCGTCCCCGACTATTACGAAAGGTTGAAGCACAGCTACGATGATCGATTCTACGCGCAGGAGGCTCTAGGAGCTTATCACGAGACTGGGAAAGATCTGGTATATCCGTCATTCAAGAAGGCGGAGAACCAAAAACTAATTGAGGTGGACGCCAGACAGCCACTGCTTTGGACCTTGGATTTCAACGTAGATCCGATGTGTTCCTTGGTTGCGCAACGATCCGGAAGCCGGTTGAGTGTTCTTGACGAGATTGTCATTCCGCGAGCTTCCACCGAAGAGGCCTGTGAGGAATTTGTGGGAAGATTTCCGAATCATCCAGCCGGCGTAAGGATCACTGGTGACGCATCGGGGAATCACCGACAAACATCGGGAACTACAGACTACGATATGATACGCCGTTTCTTTTCTCGTGTGGGCCAGAGGAACGTTAGCTATCATGTGCCGACCGCGAATCCGCGAGTGGCAGATCGAGTTCGATTGGTTAACGCAAAGCTGCAGAACGCCGCCGGACAAGTAGAACTGCTCATTCATGAACGCTGCAAGGAGTTAGTCAAAGACTTCGCGGAAGTCCGATACCGGGATGGAACGGCCTTAGTTGATAAAGACGCCGATCCCCGGCGAACCCATCTTTCCGATGCTTTGGGCTACTTAGTGTGGCAAGAGTTTGGTCCTCGTCCCGTGATGGGCGAAAAGAATTTTCCGCTTTATTAGACGTCCGCAAGGAGCAGTTAACTGTGCTTGATATCACTCGTGAACATCCCGAATACATGCTGCGTAGAAGCAGCTTCCAGGCCTACCGCGATCTCTACGCGGGAGGTGAACAGTTCATGCGGAATTCGTATCAATATTTGACGCCGCGTCATAAAGAACCGGAGCGCGTGTACGCCGAGCGTGCCAGCCATTCCTACTACGAAAACTACATCGGTTCGATTATCGATTGGTATGCGGCAACTCTGTTTCGCCGTGAACCGGTGATCACGCTAGAAGGCGACAATCCGGGCGGCAAGAGATTCTTTGGGCAACTCAATGACGACTGCGACCGGAAAGGAACAGCTCTAACCGATTTCTTTCGCCGATGCTTCATTGACACATTGGTTCAAGGTGCTTCGCATATCTTAGTTGATTTTCCCCGGCTGCAGCATGCGCCATTAACCCGAGCAGACGAAGAGGCGCGAGGCGTGTCGCGAGCATTTCTGGTGTGCTATTCGTCGGAAGAGCTAATCAATTGGAGCCGCGATCCAAACGGAAACTACGAGTGGGTTGTGCTCCGTACGGAGCAACTAAGGCAGGAGAAGATTGATGTGGGAGACTGGACTCCGGAGAAGCGTTGGCTCTATCTAGACCGTCAGAGCTATCGCCTTTGGCGTCAAACCTCGAACCCGTCTGGCGGCAGCCCTATCGAGATCGAGGACGAGGGAACTCACGCGCTGGCGAAGCTGAACCGCGTACCGCTCTTTGACCTGAGAGTCACCGACGGGTTGTGGTTGATGAACAAAGCCGCATCGCTGCAGTTAGAGCATTTCAATAAATCGAATGCTTTATCCTGGGCGCTCACGAATGGTCTATTTGCCACGCCGGTTGTTTACAGCGACAAGGAACTCACGCAAAGTATCGGAGAAAATTACTTTCTGCAGCTAGGTGCGGGTGATCGCTTTGGGTGGACAGAGCCCCAGGGAAATGTGCACCACATTGCGGCCCAGAACTTAGAGCGCTTGCAGCAGGAGATATACCGAGTCTGCTATCTACTGGCACAAGCGGGAGGTGTCGGTGCGGGAGCACAGTCTGGACTGAGCAAGCTGCGTGACTACGCCATCACTATCGAAATCCTGAGAGGATTCGGGGACATGGTAAAGGACACGATGAAAAGAATTCTCCGGACGATTGAGCAAACCCGAGAGGATCAGCTGGCGATTGATGTGGCCGGGTTGGACGAATTCGATGTGGGCGACTTCGGCAATGATCTGGATGATGCTGAGCGATTGCTTCGGATCGGTATCGATTCACCTACTATGCGTCGCCAGGTGTTCAAGAAATTGGCGCTCAAGTACCTGTGCGATGTGCGGCAGGAGCTTAAAGATAAGATCGCGGCGGAAATAGACTTCACCACCGGTGGCTAACTAGCTGACGTATTTATCAGTTTTGGTTCCGCTGTAACACATGAGACGGCGAGTGGGTAGACTTCGATTCGGCGGGCGACTCACCGCCAGGAAGATTATGAGAGGGGAGAATTTGATGGAAGAAGAAAGTAAAGTGCCGCAGTCTGATGTTCGCGATGTGATCCGACAGGCGATTACTGATTTCGTGGCAACCGAACAGTCCAAAGCTGAACCGGCCTATAAAGCGGAGTTAGCTGAGGAGCGCAAAAGGAGAGAACAGCTCGAGCGCCGGATGAACGAAATGGCCGAGGAGAACAGAAAGAGCCGGGCAATGGCCGAGGAAGCCGAACGAACCTCGGCCATTCGTGGAGAGCTTCAACGCTTGGGAGTCGTGAAGCTGGATCTTGCCTATCGTGCGGTGAAGGACGACATCCAGCGCTTGGACGATGGCCGACTGATCGGGCGTCAGGATGGTGAAGATGTCACTATCCAGAACTATTTGAAACAGTTTGTGGAAGACAACCCCGAACTGCTGCCGGCCCGAATCACAAGTGGCATGGGAACGGGAAGCAACCGCGGGACTAATCCGGCTGGATCAGCGGGTTCAACGCTTGATCTTGATCGAATTCGCCCCGGCATGAATGCGGATGAACTCGAGCGTGTCAGACAAGAAATCGCCCGTGTTGCCAATCAGTCCTTGAGATAACTACGCTTTTCGTGCCATTTGCTGCTCACACTCAGACACCAGAACTCTATAGTTCTGGTGTCTCGTCACTAACTAAACAAGTCAAAGGAGACTTTCGAATGCCAATGATTACGTCCGCAAACCTCGCTCAGGCGATTGTTAAATTGGTGGCAGCCGACGCGCTGCCGGCCCTAGTGGGCAACCTGGTTCTGGGAAACCTCGTGAACCGCGATTTCGAGCCGACTCTTTCACAGGCGGGCAACACGGTGAACGTGCCGATTCCGCCAGTGATGGTTGCCAATAACATAGCGGAGGCTGGTGAAATTCAGCCGCAAAATCCAAATCTCGGGAACGCTCAGATCGTACTCGACACTCATGCGGAAGCAAGCTTTCAAATCCCTGACGTTACCAAAGTAGTGGCGGTGCCCGAATTGCTTAAGCTTTACATGCAGCCAGCAATCGCGGCACTCGCGGAGCGCGTGGAGAGCGATCTCATGGCACTAGCGCAGCAGTTTAGCGCCAATACCCCGCTTGGTGCCGGTGGCAACCCCATTACCGAAGCCTTGGTGGACGCGGCCGAGACGGCGCTTTTCAACGCCAAGGTCCCGGCCGGACAACTAAAATACCTGGTGGTCGACCCGACAGCCTATTCCCAATTGCGTCAAATCGCTCGATTCAGCGAATACCGAACGGCTGGTGAGGCTGGACTGCGCGCGTTGGTCGAGGGCAATGTTGGCCGGATCAAGGACTTCTACGTCTTCCGGTCACAGTTCGTCGCGAAGTCGGGAAATGCGCCACAAGTCAGCCATAACCTCGCGTTTGCAAAGGACGCGATCGGCTTGGCCATTCGCCGCCTACCGCAACCGATCCCAGGCACCGGCGCGATCGCCGAATATGCGGAAATGGGCGGATTTGGCGTGCGGGTTCTGATGAGCTATCAGCCGAACACGCTCGCGCAGCAGTTCACGGTCGACATTCTGTACGGTGCCGGAATTCTGCGGAATACACATGGTATCCAGGTCCGCACGTAAGCGATCGTTGAGATGACGGCCAGGTTGCGACGCTCAATGGGCTCAGCCTTGAGTGGTTGCGCATGACGCGCAACCTGGCAGATTCTCTACTCGTTTAACGATTAATGGTGCGTGCTGCAACTTGATTCTTAGATAGGTGAACACAAAAATGAATCTTCGAGACTTTTACGCCAACGTTCGAAACACACTCGCCACGATTGAAAAGCCATTCGTTGTCCTGGTGAGTAAGATTACGCCTGACGGGGGAAAGGCCGGCGTTCTGACCCTGGTAAAGAAAGAGACAGCTGCCCGGCTGATCGTCGAGGATAGGGCGCGTCTCGCTACCGACGAAGAGTCCGACTCCTATTTCTCGAATGAGAATGCAAAGCGGAACCAGGCGGAGATGGAACGGCGCTTCAATTCGACGCGGCTCGGCTTCAACTCCGGGGAGATTGTCGAGCAATTTTGTCACATTCAAGGCGAGCTCCCTAAAGCTACCAAGTCGAAACCGCTCAAGTAACCCACGCTGAGAAAGGACGCGTAATTCGATGGCACTATTTCAGGACGGCCCTATCTCCTCGCTCGAGGATCTAAGAGTTTACGAAACATCTCTACTGGAGACGGCGAACATCGAGGGCGTGAGCCTCTCAAGCAAACTCGAGCTCGCTCAACAGGAGATTGGCAACGAGATCCTGCGCTTTCTGATCCAGCAATTAGAGCCGACCGACCCGGTCACTCCAACCAAGCTAGGTCAAGTGGTGGCGACCGATCCTTTGCGGCGCTGGCACGCATTAAGGACGTTGTCAGTATTCTTCCGCGACGTCCACCACAATCAACTGAACGATCGTTACCGCGCTAAGTGGGATGCATATGAGTCCGAGGCAAGAAGCGCCGCTCGCTTGCTTTGGGATATTGGGGTGGGGCTAGTTCGAAACCCTCTGAAGCGTCCGGCAGCGCCGTTGTTAGAGGTGCTGCCATCGGATGAGGAGTATCCTCAATCGCTCTTTAAGACAACATGGGTGACCGGACCATTGGAAGAGAGCGCTGCGAGTCAAGCAGTTTTGTTTGCTCCAACATTCGCTCAGCGCCCGCAATTGGCCGTGATCGACCCACCACCGCGTGCGACGGGCTGGCATGTCTACGCGGGTCCAACGGAGAGCCTTCTTGCCCGGCAGACAACCACTCCGGTGGCGCTCGCTGAACCGTGGGTTATGCCAAGCAGTGAGTTTGTGGAAGGCGTGGCGGTTCCCTTTGGTCAGCAACCGGACTTCTACGTAAGGTTCCAGAGACTTCTGTTTCGAGGTTAAACATTATGGCAAGAACTGCGCGAAATGCTCTTCGATTGCTGTCAACTCAAATGCAGGCCGAAACGGGCCTACCCTACACGGTCTCCGCTGTGGCGGACCGCGAAAACACTGCGCTTGCAGCGATCACCGTTAGCCAGATTGTTTCTCAGCATGCGGCCGCCGACTTATTAGAGAAGACTGTCGGCGCTCAGTACCCAAGGGTACACCTCTACTGCGAAAAGATTACAAACCAACTCAAAGAGAAGTTCCGAACGTTCTCCGGAACGGTCCGGCTCGTTGCCGAAGTCCGCGCCTCGCAAGACCGCGTAGAAAATCTAGAACCGTCGCTGTTGCTTTACGTCGACGCGGTCACCGACGTCCTGGATAGTCATCGTGGAGACTGGGGGGAAGGTTACTTCTTCACGGGCGGCTACGAAGTGACATTCTCTCCCATGAAACATGGCGGAAAGAATTTCATTCAATCCGCCAAAATCTCATTCGACCTAAATGCCAGCCAGGGGTGATCCCGACCGGCGCTGCGGCTGAGGTGATCAGTCGCGCAAATACAAGATATCGAAAAGGAGTCTACCGATGGCCTGTTACATCTCGTCAAACAATAATCGTTTCTATGTGGCCCTCGAGCCAGCATACGGCGAAGTGGCAGCCATCGGGGATGCGCGACGCTTCGCAGGCATCCAGTTTCGGGCTCGCCAGCAGGCGGTGCAACTTGACCGGCGCGATAAGACGGGGAGCCGAACGTTTCTCGGACTTCCCGTGGGAGTCAAGCGCCAAACCTCTTATCAATTGCGATCCTATCTTTCGGGCTGGAATGTCCAATCATCAGAGCCTTCTCAGGGTCCGTTGTTTCGGGCGGCACTCGGAGCGCCCGTACGCTTGGCGAGCGGACTGACGTTGGCCTCTGCTGCCGGTTCGACGCTGACGTTTTCGAGTGCCCATAACTTGGTAGCGGGACAAGCTGTGGCGTTCGGCTCAGAGATTCGCTTCGTTGCGTCGATACCCAGCGCTCAGACGATTATTGTCAACGCGCCATTTACCCTGCAGCCCAGCACAGGCTCGGTACTTGGGCCAACGGCATCTTACTCGCCCGCAAATAGCTTGGCAAGTTTCAATTTATTCGACTATTGGACGCCGGAAACGGCAGTACACAGAATCTTGGCCGGAGGGGCGGTTGATCGAATGAGCGTCAAGATCAACGGCGATTTTCATGAGTTCGAATTTCGAGGTCCAGGTCGAGACCTGATCGACAGTGTTAGCTTCACCGTGGGCGAGGGATCGCTCAGCGCTTTTCCGCCGGAGCCCAATATCACTGACTTTGAATCAAATATTGTTCCTGGCCACTTGGGACAGGCCTGGCTGGGAGCGAGTCCAGAACGCTTCTATACGATCACGGAGGCTGAGTTCACGCTCGACAACAACATTGACCTGCGCGACCGAGAGTTCGGATCGTCGCTGCCGCGGTGCCTTTCGGTTGGGCTGCGGGATGTACGGGTGAATTTTTCCCTTCATGAGCAGGACGACGAAGCCACTAAGGGCCTCTATCAGGCAGCCCGTCAGCGCTCGCCGATAAGTATCATGCTCCAACTCGGACAGCAGTCAGGTCAGCTCTTCGGAATCTATCTCAAGAGTGTGGTGCCCGAAGTGCCCGAGTTCGATGACGGCGAAACTCGGCTGCAGTGGCGATTTTCAGGATCGCGGGCGCACGGCACGATTAACGACGAAGTATTCATCGCGTTCGCGTAGCCAGAGGAAATCAATATGCAATATGAATCTATGGTCGATTTCTGCTCAGAGTGGGCGCCAACCGTTCGCTATCGAATCGAGCGAATGTCGTTTGGCCGCCGTCTTGAGTTAATCCGCGAGGTGCGGGGACTCTTGGCACGCCAAGAGTTCCATGTCGGCGGAGAATCTCCACTCGACCGAGTGGAGGCCTCAGCCCTCGCCATGGAGGTCGACCATTTGTATTGGAATTGGGGACTCCTCAGCGTGGAAGGCCTATCGATAGGTGGCGAAGCCGCCACCAAAGGGACGCTGCTGGCACGTGGACCCGAACCGTTGGTTCACGAAATACTCTCGGCGATTAAGCGTGAATGCGGGTTGACCGAGGACGAACGAAAAAACTAGCCGTCGCTTTTCACTTTCAGATGTCGGATCCAGCCGCGTGGAAGTGCGACGTTTGCCGCCAACAGCGGCTGGATCAAACCCGCCGGTGCGGATTCTTGCCGGTGGAGTCGCTGGGACCCTCCCGGACGGTCTGGGCGCGAGGTCGCGCGTCGACAACCCAGTGTCCCAAATCGATCATCACGGCGGAATCCCTGGTGATGTTGGAGGCGTTCGCCGCATGGCGGGTGCTGGGTCCGAATCCAGTATGGTCGTTGCCCGCCAGGATAGTGGACTCACTTTTTGTACTTCAAAACGAATGGAGGTCATTGGAATCCGATGCCCAACAGTCTCATTGACGAACTGCTCAAGATCACAGCGTCCAATTCAGAATCTCGTACGGCCTCTGAGCCTGTGGGACTGACTGCGGGGAACGAGGCTCTGAGAGCTCTCGCGACACAGATTGACGCATTACGAGGTGTCTACCAGTCTCAGACAACCCAGACACTCGAGAACACGGCGGCGGTGGTTCAGAATACACGTTCCCGGGCCAGCGAGGTGGCTTCAACGGTTGCGAGCGTAGCTCGATCAACTGGGAGCTTTTTAGGCGGCGGACTCGCGGTTTCGCCACTCATATCAGGAATCGCGAAGCTCTTCGGTATCGGTCGAGAGCGTCAAGAGTTACCGTCGCTGACT
>JAYVRS010000799.1:0-4312 GCA_043776185.1 Bryobacteraceae bacterium
CTTCGTGGCCAATGGGCATAACGATTCGATCACCGTGGTGGACGCTTTCAGCTTACTGGTGCTGCAGAATATTCCGTTGCGCGTGCCGGGCTTGGAGAGTCTGCGCGGCGTGCTGCCCATTGGCTTGGCATTCCATGCGCCGACCGGCTGGTTGCTGGTGGCCGAGGCCGGTTTGAATGCCATCGCCATCGTCGATCCGCGGCACGGGCAGGTGCTGGGCCATGTGCCGACGGCGTGGTTCCCCACCAAGGTGGTCGTCGATGGCAATCGGGTGTTCGTGGTGAACGCGAAGGGCTTTGGAACAGGGCCTAATGCTGACAAGACGGGTCCGCTGGCCAAGAGCTTTCAGGGTGATCTGCGGCGGGGCGTCATGCAGATTTTTGACCTGCCCAAGGCGGCCGCACTTCCCGAGTTAACCGCGCGCGTCTGGGAGTATAACGGCGCTAATCCCTCGCGCCTGACGCCCGCGCCCATTCCGCCCGAGGTGCGCTACGTGGTGCTGATCGTGAAAGAGAATCGCACCTTTGACGAAGTGATGGGCGACATTGAATCGCAAGGCGGTGTGCAGGTGCGCGGTGCCACCGAACTGGCGCGTTTCGGCAAACGGGGACGGATTGAGATGGACCGCAACAGTCTGCGCCAGCGCTTCAGCTTGCCGCACGTGAATGTCGCGCCCAACCATCGCGAGATGGCCACGCGCTGGGCCTTCTCCGATAACTTCTACGCTGATTCCGAAGTAAGTGTGGACGGGCATCATTGGCTCGTCGGCAGCTATCCGAATGCCTGGACCGAGAGCACGCTGATGGCCGGCTACGGCGGGCAGAAGGACTTCCGATTTCCCTCCACCGCGCCGGGGCGCTTTCTGTTTCCGGGCAGTAACTCATCCGTGCACCCGGAAGAGCAGTTAGAGGCTGGTGCCATCTGGCATCATCTGGAGCGCAATGGCATTCCTTTCCGTAACTACGGCGAAGGCTTTGAATTGGCGGGTGCCGACGAAGGCGCGGGCCTGAAGCCCACCGGCGCACGCTACATCACGAATGTGCCGATGCCGACGCCACTTTACCAAAACACCGCTTGGACGTATCCCAACTTCAATACCAACATTCCCGATCAATTTCGGGCCACGCAGTTCATTGACGACGTGAAGAAAAACTACGTCGAGGCCGGGCAGGACCTGCCGCGCTTTCTGTTTATTCACTTGCCCAACGACCACTTGGCGAAGCCCCGCCCGGTGGATGGCTATCCCTTTGCCGCCTCCTTCATGGCCGACAACGACTATGCCCTGGGCCGCATTGTCGAGTTTCTTTCGGGCACGCCCTGGTGGCGCAACATGGTGGTCTTCGTGACCGAGGACGATGCCCAGGGCGGCGTGGACCACATCGATTCGCACCGCAGTATTTTTATGGCGTTGGGTCCGCATGTAAAGCGCGGCCATTTGTCGCGGCACAATGCGAGCTTTCCGGCCTTGCTCAAGACGATCTTCCGCACGCTGCGTACGGGTCCGCTAAATCTTTTCGATGCCTGGGCGACGGACTTAGCCGATGTCTACACTACCCAGCCGGACTATGCGCCTTACAAGTTACTGCCGGTGAACCTGGAGTTATTCGACCCTTCGAAGGCCAAGGATCCGCTGGATCCAGCCCCGAGCGAGAAGATGGATGATCCGAACGTTTTGCGGGAGCAGCATCGGCGACCGGCGGTGAAGTAAGTCTGGCGGAGGGGAAAGCGGTCGAAAACCTAGCCAATACGTGGCAAACTAGCCCCGACGCGTGAGCGCGGGGGCACATTTCATTCCGGTTCGCACCAAGGCGGGGGCCTGGCCGTGGGGGTGCCCCGAGCGGCTACCCCCCTCTTCTATTGTCACGCCCGATGTCGCGCTAACCTATTGGCATCGTGAGACATTTTTGTACGAGTGGGCGAGATCGGTGTATGAGCGTGTATGTCCGCGATCCTTGGAAAGATCGACTAGGGTAGGCGAAGAAACGGAGAATTCTGCTAAACTAACGTGAAGTTGAGAGAGAAGTCGCGTCACATCGCCCTGTCACTTTTCGAATGAGCGCGCACGCTCTCGACACAGCATCCCTAACAGAATGACTGCCGACTATGAATTCACGTACATTCCCGGCTCGCTAGCGTCGCCGGAGCTCCTTGAGGAGCTTGCAGCCCTCTATTCAACGTACTATGGACGCTGGAGTCTGACGGCTCTGCCTCCAGCCCGACCCGGCCAGCTAGTTAGACTCAGTTCTCAACGGTTACGGGAGTGGCTAAAAAAAGACTCTCGGATCTCACTTGCGAAAGTCGATGGTCAGGTAGTTGGCTACGCGATCTCCATTCAGACCACGTATGGCACTCGAGGACTCATCTCTTGGGTTACGCAACTTGTCATCCACGCCGAACACCGCAAGCGAGACGTCGCGAAAAGGCTGCTCTTTTCAATCTGGGGCATGTCAGACCATTTTGCTTGGGGACTACTCACTGCAAATCCATACGCCATTCGGGCTCTCGAAAAGGCAACGCGCAGAAGGTGCGACCCAAAGAGAATCGCGAAGAATGTCGACAAGCTTAAGGCCGTGGGTAAAAAGCAAACCACCTACGTCGACGCCAATACGAAAATCCAAGTCAACTCTTCCAGGTCGATAATTGATACGCGGTTTTTTCTTGATCATTCAGGACTTCCCGAGATGCTGAGTAACTCAAAACAAGCCGCGCCGTGGGCACTCGGTGAGCTTCCTGAAGGGTGGGAATGGCTTGCGTTTACTTTCAAAGATCAACCAGAGATCGAACTCAGTCACTACGAAATTGAACAGATGATTAAAGCAAGCGATCAGGTCACAAAACATGCGTATTCACGCATGACTGTCGACGCCGAGCACCGTTGGGCGAGGCATACAGAGAAGGAGGTCTCTCAGGTTATTCAATGGTGCGGCCTCTCAGAGCAAGACGCTGTGTTGGATATTGGTTGTGGCAGTGGACGACACACACTGGCTCTCGCGAGTGCGCAAATGCGGGTCGTCGGGGTCGACTATATTTCTAAGTCCGTACAGGCTGCCCGTACTGAGGCCGCCACTCGCGACCTTCTTCAAGCCAATTTCGTCGAAGGTGACGCCCGATGCTTGGATTTGGGTCAGACATTCGACGCTGCCATATGTCTCTATGATGTTGTCGGCTCATATACAGAGGACCCGGACAACATCGAGATCTTGAGAACTTGCGCGCGTCATCTAAAGGCAGGGCGACGATTGCTGCTATCGGTGATGAACTTTGAACTCACCATGCACGAGGGGAAACATTTCTTCTCGCTCGAAAAAGACTCAAAGCCCTTATCTGACCTCCGCCCTAGTAAAATAATGGAGCACACTGGCAATGTGTTTGATCCCGACTACTACCTCATCGATAGCGACACAAAGATTGTCTACCGTAAGGAGCAATTCGTTGAAGGCGCTGAGCTACCAACCGAATTGATAGTCAGAGACCGACGTTATCGCAAAGACGAAATCGAAAATATCTGTAGGACCGTTGGTCTTGAAGTAGAATGGTCGCGTTTTGTTCAGGCGGGGCATTGGGAAACAGATCTTGGCCCCCACGACACCTGTGCGAAGGAGATCCTTCTTCTTTGCCGGAAACTCGAGGGAGAAATCGGTTAGGGCAAACCCGGATCACTAGGTGGATGGGTCCGATAGATAGATAAGTCGGGCACCCTCCATAGGCGTTTACTTAAGAACATTTCAACGCATAAATGTTTCAATTGGCAAGCGGTTCGGGACGCCCGATCACCAGTATGGGGCCTTAAGTAAACGGTTATGGGGCAACCCCCGGCATCCTGGTTACTTTCCTAACGATAACGTACCACGAGAGTTAGCCCGACGAAAATGCGGCGGAGCTTAACCCCACCGCATTTTTGGGGCGATTCTGACCCCGTCAAGCGCTCATGGTGGCCGACGCGGCGAGCCCAGCTTCGGCCTGGGGCGGCTTGCGTGGACGGCCCATCGGCTTGGCGTGCAACTTGGACCCATACTGGCGCCAACTGTTCTACAAACTCCGGCGAGCCGAACGCCGCATCGTGGCGAGTCGCCAGCCGGAGGGCTGCGGCTTCGCGGCGGGTGAGCGTCGCCAGGCTCTCGCGATAGGTACAGGGGCAACCCCCGGGCCCGCCCCACCGGGAGGCTCATCGATTTCATGACGCGTCCAGCCCCCCGGTGAAGTAAGTGGGCCAGAAGGAAAAAGCCTCACCCCGGAGGGTGAGGCTTTTTTCTTTAACAAGGGTTGAGCTTAGCGCGAAGTGGTAGCGCGACGGGCCGTGCCACCAAATTTA
>JAYVRS010000800.1:0-4309 GCA_043776185.1 Bryobacteraceae bacterium
GTCGCGCTGGTGAGCCGCTTGAGTGAACTGTAGGCAAAGGTGCGCGTCAGCCCGCCCTGATTGACGCCTAGGAGATTGTCGAGGCCGTCGTAGTTGTAGGTCGTCGAGTAATTCAACCCGGTAGGGTCTTCGTTGACGGTCTTGAGCCGACCGGCGGCATCGACAATCATCTGCCGCCCGCGGCTCTCTTCGTCGCGCGCCACCGTTGAATAGCCGTTGTAAACCGTGGTAGATTGGCCACTCGTGGTGCTATTCGCGCCCCAGGGGTAGGGCAACGCGCTGCCCGTAAGGTGGGTGCTGGAGATCACTCGCCCCAGTTGATCGCGCTTGTTCACCGTCCAGCCGGCCGTGGTTTCGTTGCCACTAAAGTAAGGGTTCGAAGTGGCTTCATAGGTGGCGCCATCGCCGCTCACCACCAGCGATGAGAGATGTCTCACCACGGATTGGTCAGGCTGAAGGGAGGTGGTGACTTGGCCACGTTGGTCGAAGAGTTGGGTGGAGACGAGCGACTTGTCCAACTTCGTCACCAAGTCGGCTCGGGTAGTGACAATGAGCGGGTACTGGGACTGGGACCCGGTACTTGACTCGACGTATTCCATCACGGTCTGGCGTTCGCGGGGGAGCCCGACGGCATCTTCGATCAGCGTGGTGCGGCCGAGGTTGTCGTAGGCTCTGCGCGTGAGTACCATATTAGGATCCGTCGCGGACTTCAGTAATCCACTCGAGCAATCCCACGTCTGGTTCAGCGTGAGACCGCCGGCGGTAATCGCGGTGGGATAGGCGGACTTTGCGGCCCCGCTGCAACCATTTACCGTGAAGCTGGTGACGTTGCTATTGGGATCGGTGGTGGAAGTGAGATTGCCCCAAGCATCATAGGCATAGGCGGACTTGATGGAATTGGCGTCGGTGAGGCTAGCCGTGTAAGCGGCTTTGGCGCTATCCCATTGCCGTTGCTGGATGAGGTTGCCGGTGGTGAACGGGGAATCGTAGGCAAATTCCGTGCGCGACGCCGTGGCCCCGGCGGAGACTTCGGAGGCGCTGACGGAGTCCAGCTTGGAGCCGGACGGCTTAGCATTCCAATAAGCTTGCGCCAAGTCAACATTCATGATGCTGGTGTTGCCGCAACTCACGGTTTGGTCGCCGTCCAAGCTGGCTCCCGCATTGAGAAAATAGGCATTGGTCACCGTGCGAATCAGCGCGGCACCGCTGGGTGCCGCCAAGGAATTGGGGAAGCCATTGGTATCCCGCGTGACGGTTCCGAAGTCATAAGCACTTTGATTGAGGAGATTGCCGTTGCGGTCGTAGTTAGAGAACTGGGCGGAGGTTTTGTCACCTAGCGAACTCTTCGTCAGCCGGAACTCGGCCTTCACGTAAGGGTTACCCGGCTGTTGGTCCCAGATTTGAATTGGGCAATTGCGTCGCCAGATTCGGTCCAGCCGGTCCCCGTTGGGTTCGACGATGGCACCGATGCGCCGTTGGCTGCCGGAATCTCCCAAAAGGTCTCGTTGCACGTAGACCCGTTGCCCGCCGTCCGGGTAGGTTACGGTCTTGGTGGCGCCCGTGGTGGCGACGCCTACCCAAGCGCCGTAGCTAGTCACTTCCGTGCGAATCGTACCCGTGGTGTCGCGGTAAGTCAGCGTCTTCGAGGCGATGGGGTTAGATTGGTCGCCATCGACGGCGGACATGTCGGCGCTTACCGCCGGATTGCTGAGTACCATGTTCGTATATTGATAAGTGGTCGTCGCGCCATAGGGCGATTTGATGGAAGATAGCTCACCGCGCCCGTGATCGGAAGCATTGCTGTTATAGCCAAATTCGTACTTGAGGACCGTACCCGCATCCAGCGTAGGGAGCACGACCTTAGTCAATCCTGAAGTGTAGGGTGAGGTAGAGCAGAAGTCGAAATTGCTGGCGGCGACGCACTTATAGTAGATCGAATACGAGGGGTTCGGTGCGGGACTACCCCAATAGAGGAACCACTGCAGCGTGCTTCCATTGGCTCCGGGCCCAGAAACGATATCCTTGGGGATAGGATCCAACGGAGTGCTTAAGGTGTGACCAATGCTGATGGTTCGGCCCAGCTCATCTCGCATGGTGAGATCCGGCCGGCCGTCGACGATGGCGTAGACGAAGGTGATCGCATTGCCATTGCGGTCGACTACCTTGTCGACGCGCGAGTTAAGTATGCCGTTCCCTTCTACCCGCCCGCCGTCCTTTTGGTAAAGCTTCCAGACCGAGGTAACTGGGTTTACTTCGAGACGGGCGAAAGTACCATCGTCGGTGTAATAAATGAGCGTTGACGCCACCCCCGCGAACGTATTGCAGCCAGTTTGATTGGTGGCGGAAGTGGAAGGCGAGACGGGGAACGGCTCGACGCCGTAGTAACCCGAGGAATCGCCATAGAAGTCGCGGAGATGCAGCAAATGTTGGCTTCCATCGGGAAACACCATACTCAGGCGATGGCGCTTAAGGTCGTCAGCCCCGCAGGAGGCTGCTCCGCTGGGAAACTTCTTTATTTCGTAGTTGATCGAGTATTGCCAACTATAATTCCAGCCGCCCCCGTGGGTGCTGCTCCCCAGTTGGGTGGAGAGTGTCACTTCTCCCGTCCCGTTGTTCGCATTCATTTGTGGGCCCAGACTCGTATCGAAGATCTGCGAATTATAGACCAAACCTAGGCCGTAAGACGAGCCGCCTGGGCCGGCTGGGAAAGATGCCAATGGAATCGAGAGGTTCACGGTTCCATTCTCTATGCTGATATTCTCCAAGCTAGACACATCAAAAGTGCGCCCGGCAACTAGGCCGCGCTCCGCAAGTTTCGGCCAAGTCGGCGTGAGCGGACTGTTGGGCGGCGGCTGTGCGAAACCACCACGCGCGGCGGCGAGCAGCAGCAGAATGATAGCGGTGAGGGAATAGTAGAACTGCGTCATATGGATGGGACCTTGTTACTCGTTAGGGCTGGAATGTCCGGTCAACCTGGGCGGCACCGATCGAGACCTGTTGGGAGGCAAAACTGAATTTATTGACGCCGTTTTCGGATCGCGAAATAGTCCCTGGCGTAGGAGAACCATTTACGACGCGCCAGTCTTGAAATCGGGTTTCCACCCGGACGTTACCGGAGTAGTAAACGACGCGATCCAGCAAAAGTGTTTTCGAATCGAAATAAAAATGCTTTCGTCGCAACAGGTTTCCACGCGAGGGGATCGGTAGGGCGATCTCATAGATGTCGACATAAGGCCCGCTGTAATTGGCGGCTCTCCCGTCATCAAGGCGGGCGCGGTTCATCAAGGGCCGAAAGAGTTGTGCGCGGTCCATCGTGTATAGAAGCCCATCCATTGAGTCTTCGAGGAGGCTCTCCATGAGTCCACCGTCGGCATCGCTTAACGACCCCGGGCCCACTTCGCGCTCGCCGTCGTGGACCAGGGCCTTGCTAGCTTCCTGGTAACGAAACTGGCGAGGGATTTCATAGGAGATGACGGCGCCCACCGAGGGCAGCCCCGGCCGGCTCATAGTTCCGGTTAGGATAGCTCGCTCATTACCCTTGGTGGAGAAACGGTTGCCCATCGCGTCGAATTTCGCCTTGAGTGCGGAGGGGATTTGAAGATTCGCCGTGCTGGCTTTCGGCTGCGCAATGGCGGCAACTGCCCCCAGCACGAGCAAGACCGGCAGGTTTCTGAATGGATGCTGAAATGTCACGACAATTTCCTCGATTCATATGGGATCCCAATTTGGCAGTTACTTCGGATAGGCGAAAGCGAAGGGGTTAGCGGTGGAGGCAGTGGGAAATGCATGGTCACCGGGCTTCCTCGCGGATGGAAAGGCGCAGGACTTTGGGGGCTTCGCCGATTCTGGAGTCGGTGAGGTTGTCGAAGGGGCTGGCGAGGCGTTGGCCGGGAGCGCCGTGGTCGACCCGGTAGCGGCCGCTGTCGAGGACGGGGGTGTAGGCGATGCCGAAGGGCACGATGACCCGGTAGACGTGGCCGTTGGGGCCTTTGATGGGCGGGTAGGCGTGGACGGTGGCTCCCGAAGGAGCCTTAACGCCGATGGCGAGGCCGGGGTGGTTGGGGTCCTTTTTGAGGAAGCCGTGGGGGTCGTCCACCTGGACGTAGAGGGAAGTGCCGCGGTCGAGGGCGAGGTCGAGGTCGGGCGGGGCGGCGACGCCGGCCGGCGTTACGTTGAGGGCCGGTGGCTTGACGCCCCAAATGCACGGATTCAGGTAGTCGCTGTTGGCGACCTGGGGGCAAACCGCATAATTGCCGGGGGGCACGTTGGGGATTTCGAAGCGGCCATCGGGGCCGGTGATGGCGTAGCC
>JAYVRS010000801.1:0-15612 GCA_043776185.1 Bryobacteraceae bacterium
GCGGTAAGACGCAAAGCTTCGCAAATGCTGGACCACGAGAAGGTCCGCACTACGTAATACGTCGCTAACTCGTCGTACCAGACGGGGCGGCCGTAGACCGATGGGGCGCGAAACGCGACGAAAGCGAGGACGATGAGTGCGACAAGCCAATAGCGGTATTGGTTCATGCAGGTTTCGAGACGCGAGCTGAAAGAAAGCGTCGATACGGCTGACCCTGTTTCATCGGCTAAGAGGGATTGTAGAGGATGGGGAAGGGTCATAACGGCTAGTGCGCCCAGGACAGGCCACACCGGCATTATATAGACAGTACCCCCCATAAGTGGGTACTGGAACCCCCATGTTTGACAAAAATGAATCTATTTTAACTATCCAGAGGACCGAATCTGCTGATTAACGCAACATGCGGGTCACATTTAGGCACGCGGATGGTACGCGACAGCCTCAATCTCAATCTTCATGTCGGGGTTAGCGAAGCGGACTTCTACCGTACTGCGGGCGGGCTTCGATTGCCCGAAGAACTCGGCATAGATCTCGTTCATGGCGGCAAAGTCACGGCCATCCTTCAAGAAGACCGTACACTTCACCACGTCGGCTATTTCGGCACCGCAGCCCGCCAGAATCAGCTTAATGTTTTCGAGCGTGCGCCGGGTTTCATGTTGCACATCGCCGAAGCTCCAAGCTTGGGTGACAGGATCGACGGCGGCTTGGCCGGAGACGAAAATAAAGCCGCCGGCACGCACGGCGGGCGAATAAGGTCCGTGGGGCACGGGGCAGCCGGGCGGGGTAATGCGTTCAATCATCGGAGGATCCTTTTCTGTGAGTGGAGCAAATATCGTAGCTTCAATTTCCAGGCGCATGCGCGGATTGCGGAAGCCGACCTCAATGGTGCAGCCGGCGGGGGCATGCGCGGCGAAGAAGCCGGCGCAGAGTGCGCCGATGGCGGCAGAGTCGCTGGCGTGGGAGAGGAATACGCGGCAGGTGACCACTTGTTGACGGGTAACTTTGGCCGCGGCGAGCAGGAGGTCCAGATTCTCAAAGATGCGGCTGGCTTCGCGGGACAGGTCGCCTTCGTCCCAGGCACCGGTATGGGGATCGACGGGGATCTGTCCGGAGATGAAAAGAAAATCGCCGGCGCGCACCGCCGGGGAGTAGGGTCCCTGGGGCGGTAACGCACCGGCGATGCTCAATCGTTCGATCAACGAAACGCCTTAGGCACCCGGCCGTTTGCGGGGCGGACGGCGGGTGGTGCCACCGGTAGGCTTCTTATCACCCGACCCGGACATCTTGCGCGGCGGACGGCGCGAGATGGGCTTGGGCTTGGGCGGCGCGGGATTCGGATCCATCAACGTCGGCTGGCCTTCTACATAAGGCTGCGGGCCATCGTCTTCTTCGTCGATCTCCTCGGGCTCCGGTTGCGGCGGCAAAGCCGGCGGATAGAACTCGGTACCGAGATACACGGTGACGCCTTGCTCGCCGGGCTCAATCTTAACGACCGATTTATCCTGGGCAAAGTTGAGGAACTCGATAAAGCCCTGGAAGCCATAGTTCTTGACGTCGAAGCCGGCGCTTTCGTCCTTCACCCAACCGTCGAGGTCTTCGGCCGTGACGCCGTCCTCGAGTTCGATGCGATGAATTTCGAGCACGTCGCGCAACAGCGGCAACGCGTCTTCGGGCTCCGGCAGCGGACGAGCCGCGCCGCGGCGTTCGATGATGAAGCGGCCACCGGTGCCGCTGACGTTCACCAACTCGGCGCGCTTCATTTTGTCGACAAAGTCGGAGAAGCTGGCCGAGCCAAAGCTGCGTTCGCTGAAGGATGAGTCCAGTTGCAGCATAGTGCTCTTCAGTAAGCCAAGTTGCGGCTGAACGCCGCGGCGTTCCAGGACTTGTAAGGCGCGCTCGACGAGGGGCATGGCGAGGGCAAGGTCCAGCGGGGCCGGACGTTCCTTCCATTCCTTGTTCTTGTTGCGTTCGCGTTCACGGTTCTGATCGCGCTCGAAATCGCGATTCTGTTCGCGCAGAATCTCGGAAGCGGGCGTGCCGCCTTCGGCCGTTTGCACGGGCTCACCATCCGCCGGCACGGCGGGATTCTGATTCTGGTCGCCACGGTCACGGTCGCCGCGATTGCGGTCGCGGTCACCGCGATTACGATCACGGTCACGGCGGCGGTATTCCCGGCCACCCTCGCGCATGGGCGGCGCGGACTGCTGCTGTGGTTGATTCTGGTGCTGGCCCTCGGGCGCGGACGGCGACAGGTCAACGCCGCGATCCATCAGCAAGGATTCGTAGCTGATGAACTCGTGGCAATTCTGTTGCAGAATCGTGGAGGTGAAGGCCTTGCCGCCCACCACGTAAACCACTTTGCCGTATTCCTTTAGCTTATTCAGCAGCGGAATAAAGTCGCTATCGCCGCTGACAATCGCGAAGGCATTCACATGGCTATGGGTAAACGCCATCTCCAGCGAATCGAGGGCGAGGTTGATGTCGCCGCCGTTCTTGTCGCCGCGCGGCGAAGGCAGCCGCTGCACCATTTGCACGGCCGATTCGGCCATCAAGCGCGCCGCGTATTCCTGCCGGCCCCAATTCGCGTAAGCGAACTTCGCCACCAGGTCACCGCGCTCCTTGAGCGCATTCAGTACCAGGGCGACGTCGAACTCCCGTCGCAGCGTCGATTTGACGCCGATCTCGATATTGTCGTAATCGACAAATACCGCGATGTTCTGTTTATCTTGCATCTTGTCCTTTGCTCGCGGAGCGAGCGGGCTACGCAACCTGTTTCACCGAAGCACGAATAAATTCCACAATTGTCTCCAGTGAAGCGCCGGGTTGAAAGATCCCCGCCACTCCTAATTTCTTTAGTTGTTCGGCGTCGTCATCCGGAATGATGCCGCCCACCAAAACCACTACGTCGTCCATTTGCCGCTCCCGCAGCAATGCCATTAATCGGGGCACGATCGCATGGTGCGCGCCGGAGAGGATGGAGAGTCCAATTACTTGGACGTCCTCTTGCAGTGCGGCACCCACGATCATCTCGGGCGTTTGGCGCAGCCCCGTGTAGATCACTTCCATACCCGCGTCACGCAAAGCGCGCGCGATCACCTTGGCCCCGCGGTCATGACCGTCCAGGCCAGGCTTGGCCACGAGCACTCGAATCGGATGGCTCATTCGCAGGTTCTTGTGGTCCAGCTTTCAGTTTTCCCGTTTCTTACGAACCGGGCTAGCCGAAAGCTACCGCTAAGTGTACTACGTGTCCGCTACCGCTGGAGCGAAGCCATTTCAAATGCCGCTTCAGACGCGCGACTATGGGAAGACGCCCGCATGAGTTTGCACCACACCATTGCCGCCATCTCCACGCCCGCCGGACGCGGCGGCATCGGTGTGCTGCGGCTGAGCGGACCGGACGCGCGCCCCATCGCCGCCCGCGTCCTGCGCTTTCGGCACCCCCCAGCCTGGACCGCGTGGCACGCCTTTCTCGCCGAACTCGCCGACACAGAAGGTGCCACCATCGACCAAGTGGTGGTGACTTACTATGCCGCGCCGCGATCTTACACCGCCGAGGACGTCGTCGAAATCGCTTGCCATGGCGCTCCGGTCGTCCTCCGCGCCGCGCTCGACCAGTTACTCGCCGCCGGGGCTCGACTCGCCAATCCTGGCGAATTCACGCTGCGTGCTTTCCTCAACGGCCGGATCGACTTACCGCGCGCTGAAGCCGTCCACGACCTCATCCAAGCCACCACTCTCTACCAAGCCCGCGTCGCCGCCCAGCAAATCGATGGGGCGGTCTCTCGCCGCCTCGCACCCCTCAAAGAGCAGTTACTCGGCCTGATCACGTTGCTTGAAGCCGGCATCGACTTCGCCGAAGACGATATTGAGGTCGCCCCCACCGCCCAGATCGTGAGCAAGCTCGAACCCTTGCTCGCCCAGACGCGCGCCTTAGTGAAGAGCTACGCCTACGGCAAGCTGGTGCATGATGGCTTGTCTTTGGCCATCGTCGGCCGTCCCAACGCCGGCAAAAGTAGCCTCTTCAATCGACTGCTGCAACAGGACCGGGCCATTGTCACCGACATCCCCGGCACCACCCGCGACCTGGTTTCGGAGACCGCCTCGCTGCACGGCTTGCCCGTCCGATTCATCGACACGGCTGGCATTCGCGAAGGGGGCGACCAGGTGGAGACCCTGGGCATCGAACGCAGTTACGCGGCCATGGCCGACGCTGATTGCACCCTGCTCATCATTGACCTTTCGCAGCCCGCCGATCCGCTCGATGCCGCCTTAGCCGCCCGCGTGGCGGGTCCCTTGCTCGTCGTCGGCAATAAGTGCGATCTCGCCCGGCATAACTCTAGCGGGAGCCTTCCCGTCTCTGCGCTAACCGGTGAGGGGATCGACGAATTGCAGAACCGCATCCACGCCTTGGTGGCCCCGGAAGGCGTGCAAGAGGAGGGTTTCCTAACCAGCCTGCGCCACGCGCGCTTGCTGGACGAAGTGCTGTTGGCGCTGGAGCGCGCAAAGGTGGCCGCCGAAGAGCACGTGCCTCACGAGATGTTACTGCTCGATCTCTACTCCGCCCTTACGCCGCTCGATGCCATCACCGGGGCCACTACGGCCGACGATATTTTGAACCGCATCTTCGCCACTTTCTGCATCGGTAAATGATGCGTTCGCGAGTGCTAACCTAGCCATATGCGGACGAATTTTCGAGCCAAGTTGGAACGGGTTCAGCAAGGTGAGCGTCGCCCGTTTCCCACTATTCAACTGAAGAACAGGACTCCTATCGACATTACCAATGCTCAAACCGAGGAGGCGATCCTTGGCGGCTTCTCTCGACGATTGCTTGAATCCACGCGAACCACCAAGTCCGTGGATCGCGCGACACCAGTAAACTGACCGGGTGGATTTGTGCTGATGGCAAGTGCATAAGATCCCCTCCAACGGTCATTTTACGGACCACAGAACCCCGACCGTCAGGGAGGAGATCTTGCGATGCTTTATCTAGCCGACCTTAACCGGGCTCCGCTCACGCCCGGACCGGTAGATCGCCTGAATCAGCTCCACCAACTTGCGTCCCTGCTCCGCTGGTTCGCGAAGCGGCCGCCCTTGGACGATTATCCGTGGCTCAATACCCACAAAAAAGTTACCCGCATATGATTTCAGAAAATAAGTGAGAGTTTCCCTCCGCCAAACACACTATTAAACGTGAGATGTCGATCCATCGTTCGTTTCTTGACCATCAGCGCTGTCGGTCTCGGCTTGGCGGCTCAGAAAGTGCCCGATAGCTCAGCGCTTGCCGCATCCAACGCGAAAGAGAAACGGGAGTGGGAAACCGAGATGCAGGAGGTACGTCGGACCAAGCCGAAGGAGTTCGCGAAATTGCGGAGGGACTCGACGCTCATCGCGCAGGTAATGCTTGGCCGCCTGGGATACGGCATCGGACCGTTTGATGGAAATCTGGATGAGCCGACGATCAAGGCGCTCCGACTTTACGAAGTTTCCCGAAAACTCCCGGCAACCGGAGATCCTATGACATTCGACACCTTCAAAATGATCATCAAAGACCAAGAAGATCTTGACTTTGTTCTAGTAACGCCCAACAGCGGGTCCCCCGCAAACTCACGTTTCGAGTTTTGGAATCTAGGTCGCATAGAAGTCAGCGGCAGTTGGATGATCGTTGGAGACACTATGGCCAATCCCGAACAATCCAGTACGATCACGTGTGACAAAGAAAGCAGTAAGTGCATAGAATCGAACGCACAGATCTCGCGCATCTTTGGAAAACTATACTTATACGTCTTCCAAGACACTTACGACATTGAGCGGTGGGACGAGCACGATATTGTCATGAAGAGAGACTTACATTGCGTTCGCTACGTACAGACGATTCGCCGCCATGACAAGAGTGTGACGGGAACACGCAGCTCGATTTCCAAGGCGGCGGGGTGTGAGCCAGTAGCGAACAGCCCTACTCTCAAATCTAGTCATGGTTGATGGCACAAAGGTCATCGAGGAGCTCTCCCGTCAACGGCAGAGCACAATCGGATTGATGAGGTTGGGGCAGGGCGTACTCGAAGATCTAAATCGGTAGGTTATGCCGGAGCTCAGCCGTTTCTTTGGCATCATCATCCGAATGTTTGTCGAAGTGGGTGAGCCGCACCATGCGCCCCATTTTCACGCCTACTATCAGGACGCCGTGGCGGTCTTCACCATCGTACCGGTGGACCTGATCGCCGGCGATCTGCCAGCCCGCCAGAGGCGGCTCGTCGAAGCCTGGACGGAAATGCATCAGGCCGAGCTAAGGGAGGCTTGGGAGCAGCTTCAGGTCGGCCGCCTACCCCAAAAAGTTGTACCCTTACAGTAGAGAGATCAAATGCGCCACTCCATGGATCGCGTCCGTTCCGTTGAACTTCTTTGCGCTCACCAACTTCGGGTCACCTTCGAAGACTCGACGGAGCAGACCATCGACTTTGCCCCCATCCTGGCTGGCGAAATTTATGGGCCGCTTCGTGATTCCAAGCTCTTCGCTCAAGTGGCGGTTGACCCCGAAACCCACACCCTCGTTTGGCCCAATGGTGCCGACTTCGACCCGGAAACCCTGCACAATTGGCCGCAACACGAAGCGGCCTTTCGGCAGATGGCCGAGCGTTGGGCTGCTGTCGAAGCTTGATTTAAGCCAGCCGCACCGGAACCCGCTCGCGCCCGGACCGGTAAATCGCCTGAATCATCTCCACCACTTTGCGGCCCTCCTCGGCCGGAACGCGCAACGGACGCCCTTCGATAATGGCTTGCAAAAAGTCCTCGTCCTGCAGACGGTGGTAGTGCATCGTGGCATCGATCTGCCCGAATCGCGCGGTATCTTCGGCTTGAAAACCCGGCAGTAAGTGCTGCTCGCCGGGGATCGTCCACAGGTCGTTCACCGGCGGCTCCAGCACATTCGACAGACCGGCAATAAAGGTGGCGCCGCCATCGGTCTGCGTGCCCACGGAGGCGCCATTCGCCCCGTGGACGTGGATTTTGGTATAGATTCCTGGCTGCTGGCACAGGCTGACCACGATGTTTCCCAGGCCACCGCAACGAAAGCGAATGTTGGCCACCGCCGTATCTTCCACCTCAATATAGGGATGCGAGAGATTGGCCCAATCGCCCGAGATCTCGTCGATCGGGCCCATCAGCCATTGCAGAATGTCCAAGTGGTGGGGCGCTTGGTTAATCAACACGCCGCCGCCTTCGGTTTGCCACTTACCTCGCCAAGGGTCGGACCGGTAGTAAGCCTCATCACGCCAACTGAACATCATCACCGTGCCTAAAATCGGACGGCCGATTCTGCCCGCGTCGATCGCCGCTTTCATCCGCAGCACGGGCTCAAAGAAGCGCCGTTGGCTCACGACGCCCAGTTGCACGCCATGCCGCTGGGCCGCAGCGATCATCCGGTCGCAGTCTTCGAGGCTCGCGGCCAGCGGCTTTTCCACCAGCACATGCACGCCGTGCGAGGCGGCCAGCACGGCCGGGCCGGCGTGGAGCGGATGCGGCGTGCAGATCACCACCGCTTCAATGCCGGCTTCGGTGAACATCGTGGCCGCGTCGGTATATGCGCGCACGCCATACTGGGCGGCGAAGGCCGCGGCGCGCGCGCCGTCGTGATCGCAGACGGCCGTGAACTCGCTCTGCGGCAGATCGCGCCACGCCGCCGCATGCAGGTGCCCCACCTTGCCGCAACCGATAATCGCTGTCTTCATACCGCCTCCGGGAAATACTGCGCGCTCATCTCGCGCAGGAATCTGAGCGACGCCACCATCTCTTCCATGCCATTCATGCCGTCCTCTAAGCTGATCCAGCCCCGGTACTGGTGGGCCGCCAGAATGCGAAAGATAGCGTGATAGTCGTTCAGGCCCTGCCCGGTAACGCCGTGCCGTAAGTTCGGCGAATAGCCCAGCGTGCCGTCGCTCTGGCGTAGCTCATCGAGCGTCGCGCCGGGGGCCAGATAGCGGTCACTGGCATGCATACTGACGACGCGCGAGGCCACGGCTTGCAGTAACTCCAGCGGGTCGTCACCGGCCACCAGGGCATTCGAAGGGTCATACTGCACGCCGAAATGTTGGCGGTCCGGGATGGCGTTCAGTAACTCCAGAAACACGTCCTGCTTCTGCGCAAATTCCGGGTAGCACCAGAAGCCGTCCTTGTAATGATTCTCGAGGCCCAGGACGATGTCGTGTTCCCGCGCCACGGGCAGTAGGCTCTCGATCGCGGCCACCACCCATTCCAGGCCCTGTTCGCGGCTCACCTGCGGATAGCGTTGCCCGCTGAGCACGCGGCACACGGAGCGTGGCCCGCCCAACCGGCGCGTGACGGCGATCATCGACGCTTCATGGTCCACGGCGCGCTGACGCTCGCTGGCATCGGGATTCGTGAAGTCCGGGGAACAGCACAGCATGGGCATGGCGAAGCCCGCCGCATGAATCGCGGAACCTACTTGGTCGAGGTAGGCGGATTCCAGGCTGGTGAAGAAGCCCTCGTACATTTCGAGCCCATCGGCGTCCAACCCGCGGGCCATCGTAATCCAGTCGAAAACGGACATCGTGCGCGTGCCGGCGATGTCGTCGAGATAACACTTCGGGAAAGCGGAAAGCTGTAGGGGCATGGTCGGGCGTGTCTGTCCATCATAAGGCCCTACTACCCGCGCGGCCTACGAGGTGCTGGCCGCCTGCGCGCGGAGACGCAAGGAATCGTCCAGCGCCACGATCATCGCGGTGACGGAAGAGTAGCGGCCCCCCGGCTCGCGCTGCATTGCCGTGCGGCAAAGCTGAGCCAACTCCGGCGTGGAGTCGGCGGGAACTGGCACCGTCTCGTCGGCCAAGCGGCGCGCAGCGTCGAAAGGCAACCCATCCGTTAACAGCTCGTAGAGGATGATCCCCAGCGCGTAGACGTCGGTAAAAACCCCGGTTGGCTCGCCGGTCAATTGCTCGGGCGCGGCATGGGAACGGGTCATCCAAGGTGCCGCTGCGGCTTGCCCAGCGTCCAGCTGTTGGGCAATCCCGAAATCCAACAGCTTCAAGACTCCTTCGGCGGAAACCAGCACGTTCGAAGGCTTCAAGTCGCGGTGAATCAATTGTTGCTGGTGCGCATGCTGCACGGCCCCACACAATGACCGGAAAAGCCTCAGCCGCTCCGGCACCGCCAGTGCATAGTGCCGGCAATGCTTCATCAAGGAGAGGCCGTCCACGAATTCCATGGCGAACCAGGGCGCGCCATCCGGCAGCGTATGCGCCTCATAAAGCCGGGCGATGTGAGGATGGATCATCCCCGCCAGCACCCGTTGCTCCAACAGAAAGCGATTTCGCCGGCTAGGCGAAATCCAGGCGTCGCGCAAAATCTTCACCGCCGCCGGCGTGCCGTGTTGCTCATGTTCGGCCAGATACACCACGCCCATGCCGCCTTCCCCGAGTAACTTCACCAACCGGTAGGGATGGAATTTCTGCGACTCCATCGGCGGATGCAGAATCGCATGGGCTAAGTGAGCCAAACCACTGTTGAATAATTCAACGGGCCGGGCGTCCTCACTTAACATAGCCCGCACATCGGCGACCAGGGCAGGGTCTTCGTTGAGAGACGCCAAAAAGTAAGTGCGCTCGCGCTCTGAATAAGCGAGCGCGCGATGAAACAGGGTCTGAATTCGCTCCCAACGCTCTGGATCCAAGTGATTCTACCGGCGCCTCAATTCACAGGAAAGCCAAGCCTTGGCGGCGCGCCAATCCCGGGCCACGGTTTCTTCCGAGATATTGAGCAGAGCGGCGGTTTCGGCGACATCCAAGCCGCCGAAGAAACGCGCTTCCACCACTTGCTCCTGCCGCGGATTGATTAACGCCAGTTGGTTCAGCGTCTCGTCGAGGGTCAGGAGTTCTTCGTTGCTGGTCGCAGCGACCTCCGGCCAATCGTCCAGCGAGATCTGCAGGATGCCGAAGCCGCCCCGCTTATCGGCTTGGCGCCGCCGGGCCGCTTCCACCAGCACCTGGCGCATGGCCCTGGCCGCCACCCGTTTGAAGTGCAACGGTGACGTGCCTTCGAGCGCCGAAGATCCGGCTAACTTCATAAAGGCTTCGTGAACCAGGGCGGTGGGATTCAGCGTCACGCTGGGATCGTTACGCCGCACCGCCAGGGCCAGACGACGCAACTCTTCATACGCCAGGATGAATAAGTCGTCGATGACCGTCTTTTGTTCCACTTAGTCCTTGGGGCAAGAAGCTTCTAAAAATAAATAATTGGCGCGTGACAGTTTGTGAGGCCTTTTCGCGCAATGCCGTATGGAAGATGTTAACGCAATTCTGCCTCGCTTGGCATAATATCATTCGCGTCTCGGTGCAGACAAGAGTAAATCCCTCTTACTGCCTCAAATCCATTTGCATTTCTGCTCTGTGCGGCCCGGCCGCGAGGGCGGTTCGACTTGCAGCGTCCCGTAGTTCGCTATCAAGGGCACTGTTTCAAAGCCAAACCAGGGCGGCTCGCGCTCACGATAGTAACCCGTGCTCCACTTACTGGGGTACTGCTAGTCATTTCACAACCTCTAGTAGTACCAGAGCAAGTACCATTGGTTCGCGTGCGGTTCGATTCACGCTGGCGTCGGTGTTCGTTGTAGTTAGTTTAACAATTCAATTAGGAGCTATTTAATGAAACGTTCAATTTTCGCTTTAGCCGCTATGATGGCTACGTCACTCATGGCCGCTGACCCGTCGGCGGCTTGCCTGGCCAACCCCCTTTCCGGCCTCGCCGGCAACTACGTCTTCCAGATCGAAGGCATTAGCCCTTACACGTACGGCATCACCGGCGTCTTCAACGCCAGCACCGCCGTTGATCGGGGCGGCAACACGGTGGGGGTGCTCAAAATCACCGCCACCTCGATTCTGGGCCAAACCGCATTTCCGAACGGCGGTGGAAATCCCGCTTCATACACCCGTCTCGAAAGCGACGCGGGCAAGTATTCGGTGAACGCTGGTTGCACCGGCGGATCGCTGATCTTCAACCTTTCTTCGCGCCCCATGCAGTTCGATTTCTGGTTCTTCGATGGCGGTCGCCAGATCTACATCGTCAGCACCTCTGAAGGTCGCCAAGCGACGGGTCGCGCGGCCGTTGGAACCAATGGCTGCCCCGCTGGCGTGACGAATCCGTTGACGTTGCTCAACGGTAACTCCACCTTCAGCGCGCACGGCATTGACTTCGTGTTCCCGAACTACGCCATCGCTGGTGCGTGGAACGCCACCACCGCGTTAGACCGCGCTGGCAATACGATCGGCTTGCTGGCCATCACCGCCACCTCGAACCTCGGACTTGGAGGCTCGGTGACGCGCCTCGAAGCCGACGCCGGCCGTCATTCAGCCAATGCTGATTGCTCCGGTGGTACCCTCCACTTCAACCTGTCGTCCCGCCCCGTGCAGTTCGACTTCTGGTATGCGGACGGCTTCCAACAGCTGTTCTTCATCAGCACCAGCGGCCCCGCGGTCCTCGGCTGGGCCAGCCGTTAGTTCCGCAGGCTAACTCAACGGGTCCGGGCGCAAGCTCGGACCCGTTGATGTAAGTAACGGCTACCGCAGCCGCGTGAAAAAGTTCGCTGCCGCTACCATCTTGCGCCCCAGCGCACAGGCCTGCGACATCGCCTCCCTCACGGTCGGGGTTCGTCAGGTGGCACAATTCATCAGCATCCAACAGAACCCTGACCGTGAGGGAGGGGATACTTGCAGCAAAGTAGTGCGATCAAACAAGGAACATTTGATTCATCGGCACTAACGACGGCCCGCCCGTCATCGGAACGGCCAGCCGGTAGTTTTTTAGTTCCTACTACCCGTTGACCCGTTCAACACCCCGCGACTGATTCATTTCAGCCCGCGGGGCGTTGTTCGTTTCAGCGGACGTCTTCATCTGCTGATAAACTCTTGTCCAGTGGGCGATGCGCTCACGAAAATGTGCCGAGTCTGTCACCATTCGGCGTAATTCGTCCGCGAGAATCCGTTATTTAGCCAGAGCCGAATAATGCTTCACCCCGCCTGCCGCAGGAGCCCCTGATGAAATTTAGTTACTTTGCCATGTTTTTCGCTATGGCCACGATGTTCGGCCAAGCGCCGCCGAAGCCAGCGCCCAAGCCCGCGGCGAAACCAGCCGTGGCCACGGTTGACCCGCTGATCGATTCGGTAATTCAGCTCAAGCGAGCCGGCATGGGCGACGACCTGATCGTGAAGGGTATTCTGAAAGAGAAGCGCGCCTTGACGTTGGGCGTTCCGGAAATGAAGTTACTCAAAGCGGCGGGCGTCTCCGACCGCGTGATCGGCGTTTTGATGGACCCGGAATCTGCCGCGCCCGCCGCCCCGCCGGCACCGGCACCGGCTCCCGCGCCAACCGCCGTGGTCCTCAGTGCTCCGGCCCCTCCGCCCGCTCTCGCCGCATCCTCCGCTGGGCCCGTCAAACGCCGGCTGGCCATCGAAGAGTTCGATTTCTCCACGGTCAAGACCTCCGTCCAAGCCATCTTCGGCACGCAAGAGGACATCGGCAAAGGCATTCGCGCGTTGCTCACCACGCGGCTGCAACAAGCCGGCAGGATTAGCGTACTCGAACGCGCGGCCATCAAGAAGATGATGGCTGAACAGGACTTTGGTGCCAGCAATCGCGTCAAGAAAGGCACCGGGGCGCGCATCGGTGGCATTCTGGGCGCTGACGCCATGCTATTGGGCGACATTGTCGCTTTCGGCCGTGACGACCGCAATAAACAAATCAATCTCGGTGCCGCCACCAGCCGCATTCCCAAAGTCGGTGGCTTGCTGGGCGGCGTTCGCCTTGGGAAGAAAGAAGAAAAAGCGGTCGTAGTGATCGCCTACCGCATTGTCGATGCGGAGACGAGCGAAGTGATTGAGACGGGCGAGGCGCGCGGCGAGAGTAAGCGCGAGAGCAAGGGCTTCGGCGGCCTACTGGCGGCCTCCGGCGTAGCCGCGGCCGGCGGCGTCGACATGGCCAGCAGTAACTTCGCGCAAACCATCATTGGCGAAGCGGTCATCGCCGCTTGCGATCAACTCGGCGAAAAGATGAACGCCAAGATTCCCACCCTGCCCGTGAAGGATCCGGATATCGAAGGCCGCGTCGCCGACGTCTCCGGCGGTCAACTTACTTTAACCGTGGGCACGAACGATGGCGTGCTAACGGGCGACGTTTTTGACGTGTTTAAGGTACTGGGCGAAGTGAAGGATCCGATCACCAAAGAGGTGCTCGACATCCAGACCGAAAAGATCGGCGAAATGCAGATTATCAGTGTGCGTGAAAAGATCGCCGTGGGACGGTATCAGGGTTCTGCCGCTCCGGTGGGTGCGGTGGCCCGCAAACGAAAGGTTGCCAAATAAAATGAAAAACTTTGTACTAATCGTAGCGGCGCTCAGCTTAACGGCGAGCGCGCAAACCAAACGCTCAGTAAGCATCGAGTCATTTGACTATTCCACCGTCATGACCGCCACCCAAGCCATTTTCGGCACGCAGGTCGACGTCGGCCAAGGCATTAGCGCGCTGTTGACGTCACGAGTTTCGCAAGACGGCAAGTTCACCGTGGTGGAGCGCCGCAAGGTGGCCAATATCATGAAGGAACAGGACTTTGGCGCCAGCAACCGCGTCAAGAAAGGCACCGCCGCCCGCATCGGCCAAATCCGTGGCGCGGACTTCACCCTGATGGGCGACATCGTCGTCTTCGGCCGTGACGATCGCCGCAACGCCGCCGGCCTGGGTGTCGGCGTCGCCGGTAGTGGCGGTGTCATCGGCGTTTCCAAAAGCACAGGCAAAGCCGTGGTGGTGCTGGCCTATCGCTTAGTGGATAACGAATCCTCAGAGGTGGTCGCCGCCGGCGAGGCCCGCGGCGAAAGTCAGCGGACCAGCAAAGGCGGCATGGCCGGCTTCTTCACCGGGGGCGTGCTGGTAGGCGGTGGCATTAGCTCCAGCGCTTCCAACTTTGGCGAGACCATTATTGGCGAGGCGGTGATGAATGCCGTCAGTAAGTTGTCCGCGGACCTCAGCACGCGTGGCGGGGGCGCCGCCTCCTCGGCCAAAGAGATCGAAGTAGAGGCCAGCGTCGCCGACATTTCGGGCAGTAACCTCACCATCAATTCAGGCTCCGGCAACGGCATCGCCGTGGGCATGAAACTCACGGTCTTTCGCAAAGGCAAAGAGATCAAAGATCCCACGACGGGCGAAGTGCTCGACGTCCAAACGGAACGCATCGGCGACTTAGTAATTACCTCGGTGCGCGAGCGCATCGCCACCGGAACTTACAGCGGAACGGCAGCCAAAGTTGGCGACGTCGTCAGGAACTAAGGCGCATGCGACTGTTACTTTTATTTGCCACTGCGACGATCGCGTTTGGACAATATCGCCCTCGCCACAATGCCCTCGATCGCGACTTAACCACCTGGCAATCGCAAGGAGTGTCCGTGCCGGATGACCAGTTACTCAGCCGCGTAAATCAGCTGGGATCCAGCTTTCAGGGCTTCGTGCCGATGATGGGCGGCTTTACACCGGGCGATTATCAAGCCAACCGCGACTTAGTTCGGCGCAGCCTTTCCTGGCTGGCTTTGGTAGAGCCGCGCGGCTATAGGAATGCGGCGCTGGGCCGCAGCGTGGCGGGGCTCTATGGATCATTGGGCGACTATCAGAATCGCGCCTCGTTCCGGCCATACGGAGGAAGGTCCGGCGCGGCCTTCGGCTACGCTGGTGCCGGGCGAGTCTCGCGACGCATGTTTCTGGGCGGTGCCGGTTCCGACCGCGACATCGAACGCTACGCCCTGCAATTGGCCACGTTGGGCGGGGGCTTCGGTTATGGGTACGGCTATGGCGCCGGTATGTACTCGCGTCACCGCGCGCCCGAAGGATTAGACGCCGCCGACTTCGGCCCTCCCGAAGACAATGGCAAGAAGCCGCTGGAGCTTCCCTCCGTCGACTCCGCCAAGCTATCGGCCGAGCAGAAAGCCGCTTGGGACGATTTGCGGCCGCAGTTTGTGGCGGTGTCCGGGCGCGTCTTCCAGTCCCAGCAGAATCTCGATGCCTTAAGTCAGCGCCTGCGCCGGCAAGGCATGGACGTCCATGCTCGGGACTTAGCCACGGCTTACCAAATGGCCGGCTTCTTACAGGACAGCGCCGCGTTGATCCAGGCCGGCGACTTCCCGCCCGCCAAAGTCGCGCTCGACCGGGCAAGTTACTTATGTAACAAACTCAAGCCGGTCACGGGCGGCGGGTGAGTGTATCGAACATCGCACCCACAATTTCTTATGGAATTGAAACGGCTAACTAGCCCACGGCGTCAGCCGTGGGGCACATTCTACAGCGGTTTGTGCCCCACGACTGACGCCGTGGGCTAGTTAGCCGTTGACTTACGTTCCCAGAACAGCCACAGCAGAGCGGCGGCAATCATGCAGGGCCAAGCCCCCACCAGAAATGCGATGTCGTAGGACCCGGTACGGTCCACATGCGCCCCCAGCGGTCGTTGCAAGCTGGAAGAAGTAATCCAGGCGCAGAAACCCGTAAGTCCAGTAACTAGGCCAATACGGTGCTGCGATAGTTCCTGCGTAAAGGCATAGTAACAAGGGAAGACGCCCAGGCTGCCGGCCGCCA
>JAYVRS010000802.1:0-4281 GCA_043776185.1 Bryobacteraceae bacterium
ACGCGGCCGAGCAGCGTGTTGATCATGGTCTCGAGGGCGGGGCGATCATTGGCTTGTTGGATGGCCGCTGGTAATCCGAATGCCAGGGGGTCGACCGCATTGACGGTGCGATCGAAGTTCACGACTAAGCCGGAGTTTTGGCCGCCTACGCTGGAGCGAGTATCGAGATGCTGAGTAAGCCGAAAATTGAGGCCAGCTTTGAAGGCGTGCTTGCCCTTGAACCAACTCAGGTTATCGACAAACTGAAGGGTGTTGAGCTTACGAGCGTTGCTGAAGGTGTAAGCGATGGGAATGGTGTAAGCCGATTCAAAGGTGGGCTTCGAGAGGTCCTGCACGGGGTTGGGGAAGTCGAAGTTATATTCACTCCAGCCGGAGACGAATTCATTGGTGACGTTAGTGCTTAAGTTACTGCGCCAGTTGACGGCATAGTTACGCGGCAGCCGGAGCGTATCCACGAGGCAAGGCGCGCCGGGAACGCGGGGCAAGCCGCCGTTAGTGCCATCGCAATAGGTATTCTGATAGCCGTAGTAAATACGGCCGAAGACCGTGTTCTTGTTATTGATTAGATGGTCAACCTTCAAGGTCAAGTCACGCTGCTTTTCGGTCTCAGTGGGCCGGAAGACGAAGCCGGCCGTATTGAGGCCGTCGCCGGCGTCGAAGCGATTCGGCAAAGGGGTTTGGTCGATGAGAGCCTTGACGGTGGGGTCGAGTCCAGCGCGCAGGGGGTCACTCGTGATGATGTTGTAGCTGGTGACCGGCACCAGCGGTGCGCCAACGGCGTTGACACTCGCATTCGCCACGCCGGCGGGCAAGTTACGGCCACCGGGCACAAAACGGAAGTTACCGGCGCGGGCTTCGGCGGTAAGTACGGTCGCTTGCGAAGTTACATTGCGGATGGCGCGCAGCTCCTGCCAGTTGGCGAAGTAGAAGGTGCGATTTTTCTTGATCGGCCCACCGATACTACCGCCATAAATATTCTGGACGAACTGTTCCTTGCCAATACGATTGAAGTTATTCTGCCAAGGGTTGGCATTTAAGCGCGGCGTGCGATAGAACCAGAAGGCATTGCCGTGTAAGTTGTTGCCACCGGAGCGAGTGACGAGAGCTACTTGGCCGCCGCTATTACGACCACTCTCCGCCGATGCGTTGGAAGTGACGATCTTCATCTCGGCCACCGAGTCCGGATTTACGCGAATCGGGTTATTGCCAATGCCGCCGCCAGCGCTGACCTCGTTCATGTCGACGCCATCGAGGGTGAAATTCCAAGCGCGATCGCGCGCACCGTTCATATGGCCGCCGCTGCCGTTGGGGCCGGAGCTCATGCCGGGAACGACGTTCAGAATACTGGTGGGGTCTCGCCGGCGCGTGGCCACAATGGGCATCTCTTTCATGGTGCGTTCATTGATCACCGGGCCGAGGTTGCCGCTCTGGCTGGTTTGCACTAACTCGGCCGCGGAGCTTACCTCGACTGAATCAGCGAGGGCACCTAGCACCATCGAGACTTTCACGGTCATCGGCGTGCCGACCGTCAATTGGTTGTTGCGCGTCACGAACTTCTTGAAGCCGGCCGATTCTACTTCGAGAGTATAGAGGCCGATCTGGACGGCTTCAAATTGGTAGCTACCGGCTTCGGCGGTTTGGGTTTCGAAGGCGAGACCGGTGGCTTCGTTGGTGAGCTTCACTTTGGCTCCGGCGACGGCGGAACCGGTGGGGTCCTGCACGGTGCCGACGACACGAGAGGTGGTGCCCTGAGCCCATAGCAGGGAGAGCGAGAAATAGAGAAGCATGACAAAGCGCATTCAGTTATGTTAACGTTTCTGCCGCTCCACCGCTAGGGGTGAAGGTGACGAAACGAAGCCGGGAGTTATTGATTCTATTGGGTCGGTGGTTGAGGGCCTTTGATTTTCCCTACGGTGGACTCCCTATGATCAGGATAGCAGGAGGGCGGAAGCGGGTCGCAGTAAGTGGTTCAGGGAATTGGTAATAGTGGCTGTGATCGGGGATTTTTCGCGCAGTGATGAGGCAGCGTTGGCAGGACGGATTGAGAGAACGTCGATCATGACGGGAATCGGTTATGCCGCTCGATCCGGCGGCAGTTGGCGCTTCTAAGGGCCAGCGAAAATCGGTGGCGACGTTTTCCCCTGCCTTCCGCCCCAAACCATTTCCGATTACCCACGTTTGCCCCTTCCTTTAGCCAATGTCGCGGCACAAACCATTCCGTCGGATGGTGGGTTCGGCGACGAACAATCTGACTTATTTTTTGGGAAAATGCTCGATGGAGCCTGGAGATCCGCACGACGATGTCAGCAAGCTATTGATTACCGACGAGTTAAGTTTAATCCGCACCACCCCGGCGCGGTGCCGAGGTTTTCCTGAGGTCTACCGCGTGCGTGGCCAGGTTGGCTGGGGCCTTAAAATAGGGCTCGCACGCTAGGCTTACGACTTGCGGCGACGCCAACCGAGCGACGCGAGAGCCCCGAGAGCGGCCGTCAAGAGGCCGAAAGTAGCAGGTTCCGGGGTGAGGATATTTCCGCGAATCTCCCCGCCCGGGAACACGGAGTTGTGAATGTTGATGTAGGCCAGACCGCCATTGATTCCGGTGATATTCGCAGCACTGACACCCGAAAACGTATTGAGGAAGGCACCACTCGTCGCGCCAGGAAACCCAGCAAAATTAATGACGACCGGGGCGTTGACGCCGGGGACAGAGCAACAATGGATGTGGGCAGCAGTGGCATTTGCGCTCAAACCCGAAAAGCTCAGGCTCACGAAAACAGTGTTAGCAACGTCATCAACGATAACGATGGCGGTACCGGTCGCTGTGCTGGCATTCGTCGGCACTTCCTGGAGTCCGCTCAACCCAAAGCTGTAAGTAATGACGCCAGCTTGGGCTATCGAAGCGCCCATGACCAGTGCCGCTATCATCGCAAAAGATCCGAATTTCATATAACTCCCCTTTTCTGTCGGGCAAACACCCGGCCAGTATAGACCAGAAATGACGATGCGCCAGAGCCTTTTTTAGTACGAACGTACGGTCAGCTGGCGGACCCTGAGGGGCAGTATACTCCATTCCCGATTCTCTGTGGGCATTTCTCCGATTGTTGAGGTCCAAACGAATTCCGAACCGAGTTCGAAACGCCAATGGTGGGGAAGAGGGAATAGATAGTGCCGGAGACTTCGACGCTTTGCTTGATTCGTTACTTCCAGAACGAATTCCGTCTAGCCCGCCGCACGAGCGGCGGGGCACATTCTCTCCTGCAAACTTCCAGACGAACGGGCAAGAACAAACGGGACAATGAGCTATTCGGCACGCTAGGAACGTCTTACGAAATGGAGATTGTGCCCCGCCGCTGGCGCCACGGGCTGGGCGGGACGCGTCCTCAGGCGGCCATGCACTAGTTGGCCCATGGCCGCGTGGAAGTCGGCGTACGGACGGGGGCTGGGACGACCGTGGCTGGTTCTTAAAGTGCCCGGGGGCGGCAGCCGATCTGCTCCTTATGCCTTCCAACCAGCCCCGACCCGTGCCTTACCTGAAACGCGGCAGGCCCATGTTGTGGGTGGAAGACTTCCCGGGCACTCCGCCACGGGCCGATTGGCCGATCGCCGACCCCTGGCTGGAGGACATTTCAATCGCCTACTTACTCGACTTGCCCGACCAGAAGCACTCGCTGTCGATGAACCGCACCCATTTGGCTCGCCTTCGGCTATCGGTAAGTCAGCTTCGCCAAGTCGCCATCGATGAGCTCTGGGATCGGGTCGACGAAAGCCTACAAATCCATGAGATCGAGAACGACTGTTTCGCGCTCACGCTCGACGGTAATTTCGAGGCCAGTACGCTTCTGCTTCCCGAACTTTGGTCTCAGGAACTGGCCGCCTCACTCCCGGGCGGCAACCTCGTCGTGGCCATCCCAACGCGAGATGTCGTCCTCTATGGCCGCCTCCCAGCCGCACAGCCTCCAACATCTCCGCACGGTCGTTGAACAACTGTGGGCCAATCCGGAAACCGATCATTGCCTCACCCAGAGTCTTTTCCGTTGGAACGAGGAGAGCGCAGAATGGCAAGTCTTTGAAGATGAGGCTGAACCCAGAACCGGGCGAGTTCGGGCGAAGCAAGTCCAGCGGGATTGCCGTTGATCGCTCGGGACCACTCCCACCGGTCGCGGCTCAGGTGGAATTGACCTGGGCTCAGGGATGGGCCGATTGAGTTCCTGCGCGGTTTCCAACCACTCGGTGATGACGTTCTCGACGCTGCCACGTGCTTCTTGGCACGTAGCGCCATCG
>JAYVRS010000803.1:0-4280 GCA_043776185.1 Bryobacteraceae bacterium
GAGTGTAGCGCAGGGCACTGGTCTTTTGCCCTCAAGTCCGATCTGAGGAAGTCAGCGGGACGAGTGAGTGCTGGCGCGTCAGCCGCTGCGCCCGATTCCTGGCTCCAGGCTCTTGGCGCGCAGCCGTTTTACCCAAGCTGGGGACCCGTCTGGTGATTCGGCGTTACTTTGCAAAAAGCAACAAGGCCAGGCGAATCGCCTGGCCTTGTTTGCGGTACTGCGGTCGATCTAACTTAAGCAGGCAACAAAACGGCATTGATGATGTGGATAACACCATTCGTGCAAGCCACATCGGCCGTCGTTACCACTGCCCCGTCGATGTGCACCTGTCCGCCTTCCGCCAGCACCTTTACGGCCTGGCCGTTTACTGTCGGGGCTGACGTGATCTTCATTACGTCGGCGGCATGAACGGCACCAGCGACCACATGATAGGTCAGAATGCCCTTCAACTTTTCTAAATTCTCCGGCTTCAGCAAAGTCGCCACTGTACCGTCCGGCAACTTGGCGAACGCTTCGTCCGTGGGAGCAAAAACGGTAAAAGGGCCCGCGCCCTTCAGAGTCTCCACCAATCCCGCGGCGCCCAAGGCGGCGGCCAACGTCTTAAATGATCCAGCCGCTACTGCGGTATCAACAATGTCATGCATGGTGAAAAGTAATCCTTCTTACGAATAGGGCAATAATCGCCCGCAATCTGCGGAGTCACCAACACGCCAAATAAAGTTAATATATTCTCGGTTACGAAGTGTAACTTAAAAAGTGCCGCCGGGCCTCGAAATAAACTAGTGCTTTGATCGCTTGAAACGGTTCCTTCTGACCTTTCATCCCCCGGCTGACGCCGGGGGCTAGGATCGAATAGCCCACAGCGTGATCTCTGGGGTGAACTAGTACTTTTTGAGCCTGATGGGCATGTCCTACGGCTACGGGTCACTTGCCATCCAGGGACATTTGCCGACTTCTTTCTTCGCAAAACCACCGCTCAAGACCATTTTTTTGCAAAAATAACTGAGAATTTTCCCTTCCAAAAAAGCGAGGCAGACTTCGCTTCGCGCCACCGGGTATGATGATGCTGGCCGATCCGGTCCGGGTGGGTGTCCATGATCAGGTTGGGTCGTGAAGCCTGACGAGAGCGACACCAGCGATTGGTTCGTACCGGCCGGCCAGGCGCGAACCTCGTGCCCTCGCTGGCCGGGCCAGAGTGCCGGTCTGGCGCGCGTGACGGTCTCGGCCCTCAAGGTCGGCGCGGTGGCGGGGACGAAGGTGTCAGGGAACCTGAATCGGCACAGGGTTGGTGCTCACGCCGTCTACCGTCAGCAGTGCGGTGGTCTGGCCAGCGATAGCCAACGATGATGGCAGCGTGACGTTCGCCTGGTCGAGCCCCGGGTAGAGGCCTTGCGGGCCGGCAAACGACACCGACATTTGGATTCCGGCGATGGTGCAAGTGACGGTGGCGAGCGAGTTTCTGCCGCGGAACCCAGTGCCGTACAACTCCACCAGTTGGCCGCTGACGGCGGCGGCGAACAGCACCGGGGCAACGGCGCTGACGGGCACCCGGCCGTACGCCACTTGGCCATCGGTGCCGGTTGCCACTAACCCGGCCAGCCCGGTCGCCAGGCCGGCCGGGACAAGAAAAGTGGCTTGATTGGAAGAGATGGAGAGGATGGTGGCGTCGCGGCTTACGCCGGTGTTGTCGATCATGACCAGGCTTTCGAGCGCCGGTGGAACCCCTGTTGCGACGCCAATCGCCTCCGCCGCTAGCGCCGCATTCGCCACGGTGATGGCCACGTCACTCCACGGGCCGGGGTTGTCGGGCCACGCGGCGGGCAGGGGTTGGGTGCCGTGGAAGCCCCGGGAAATCTCGCCGGCCAGCCGCAAATACCAGTCGCTGGGCAAGGTGAACCCGTCAGCATCGAGGGTCAGCCAATAGCCTTGGTCAGGCGCGTTCTGCCGGCGCGGGGCCACCTTGAACATCGCCGTAGCTTCGTTCACTTCGTCGAACATGGCGATCTTCAGAGTCTGCGCGCCCGCAGCCCGGGCCTGGTAGGCCTGTCGCCAGAGGAACTCGCCGCGATTGCGCGGAATCTGGTTTTCGGGCGACGCCCGGTTCAGATTGTGCCAGGAGAAGCCGGGGAAGATCACCGGCATGTAGAGTTGCTGGCGCGTGGCGGTAGCGGCCAAGTCGGGTTGAATCTGGTTGACGCTCCAACGATCGATTCCCGCTAAGTTGGAATACCGGCCCACGGTCCAAGGCTGGATGCCGTCCATCGCAAGATACACATCGGCCCAGCGCCGATCGGACGCCGCATCATTGGAAAGCCCACGCCAGTAGGCGGGAGTGCCCCCGAGGTAGAAGACTTGCGCCTCCGTGCGGAACCAATCGATCAGTTGCCGGGCCGCGGCGGGGTCCGCGGGCGGATGACGGTCGTCACTAAGCCCGATGCCCCACACACCCAAAACCGGCTTGCCCTGGTGGTGCAGGTAACTGGGGTGCGCGGTGATACCCAACGTCTCCACCAAATACTTCCAATCGTTTTTCAAATCGGCATCGACGGTGGCCGGATTGGCACCGCTGATATCGTACTCGATGGCGAAGACACGGCCCGCGGTCTGGGCCGCGGCCATCACGCTCTTGAGCACCACGTCGCCGGCCGCGCGATTTCCGCGGATGTCGGTGACGAAGCGCTGGAGCAGCACGCCATCTAGCCCATACTGCTGCATCCAGCGGAAGTGGCGGGCCACGGTCTTGCTATTTCCGGACGAGAACAGGCGGGCAGGCGCGGTGCCAATGGTCATGTTGGGCACGGCGCAGAGTTCATCGGCCTCGAATTCGCGGAGGTCGGGATACATATCGATGGTGAGGGTGGCAGCCGACGGCGTGCCGTTCGCCCAGTGGCTCCAATTGGTGCCGGCGGATCCGCCGCCAGGGCAGCGGAACCAGCCCTGATAGCCAAGCAACACCTTGCCGGTGAGCGTCGACGAATCAACCGCCGGGGCCGGCGTAGCGGGAACGGCCAGCAGTGTGGCCAGTAACAGCGCTGCCCCGATTTGACCGGTGCGGTGCCCTCTCAATCGTTGCATGGCACGGTTCATGTTGGATCAATATTCCAGACGCAGGCCCATCTGCATCGTACGGTTTCCGGCCTTCGTCGTGATCCGTCCATAAGTCCCCGAAGTGATGGCGTTGCTGGGAGCTCCTAGATTCGGATGATTGAGCATGTTGTACATCTCTGCCCGGAACTGCAGCCGCATTCGCTCGCGAATCGGCTGCCAGCGGCTCATCACCGTGTCGAAGGCGAAGATCCCCGGGTTTCGCAGGCTGGGTTCGGTGCGCGATCCGGTACCGAACTGGTAGGGCGCGGGGCTGGCGTAGGCGGTGGTGTCGAACCACCGATCCATACTCTGGCCGCTGGAAAGGTTGCCGTCCTTAAGCCGGTCCGCGTAACAACCCAATCCGTTAGCGCCGGCGAAGGTGCAAGCCGCGGTGATCGAAATGGGAGTGCCGGTTTGGGCCGAAAGAATGCCGCTGGTCTGCCAATTGCCCAGGATGTGGCCCATGATCCCTTTCGACAAGAAGCGCTTACCGTGTCCGAAAGGGAGTTCGTAGACGTAGTTGGTGACGAGCCGCTGGGAGATATCGGCGGCGGAGAGCGAGCGCGACATGTTTAGATCGTAAGGGTTAATGTAGTTGGCCCCACCTACAAACCGCTCATTGACGTTGTCGATCAGCTTGGCTCCGGTGAAGGAGACCTGGAATAGTAACCCGTTGGTGAAGGTGCGCTCGGCCCGCAGGGTGAAGCCGTGATACACCGAGTCACCGACGGAGGCCCGGGTCTGACTGACGCCGCTGTATTGGGGATAAGGCACCAATAACGCTCCCTGGCGCACTTGTGCCGCGCTCATGGCGCCGGTGGCGATTTTGCCAAAGAACGGATTCGGCACTAGATTGTTGAGCGCCGTCCCCATCGTTAGGTATTGGGGATTCGTGGCATTGCGGGCGAAATTATTCCAGATGCGCTGGCCGCGGCTGCCGATGTACGCCACCTCCACCAGCAGATTCTTGGTGACGTTGCGCTGGATGTTGGCATTCCACATCTGATTCATGGGCGTGGGCCAGGACGGGAAGATGGCACCAATGGCGTTGCCTACCAGCGAATTGGGATACGGTAGCAATCCGGTGACGAAGGGATTAGCCAAGGAAGCGCCCGCCACCGGCGTATTCGGCGCGGCGGGCGGTTGCCCGAAGAAGATACCGGTGGAGACGGACGAACCGCTTCCCAAGTCGC
>JAYVRS010000804.1:0-4262 GCA_043776185.1 Bryobacteraceae bacterium
ATGGCGCAATCCACGCCTCGCCCGCCGGTGAGCGCCAGTACCTGACTCACCACACTAGCCCCCGAAACCAGGCCATGATCGGCACCTAATTTGGCGGCGAGCGCCACCCGGTCCTGCTTCAGATCGAGGGCGATCACCACCGCGCCCTGCTGCTTGGCCAGTTGCGCCACCAGTTGGCCCACCAACCCTTGCCCGATCACGGCCACCGTATCGCCAATGCCGACTTCGGAGATCCGGATCGAATTTAGCGCAATGCTTCCCAGAGTGGCAAAACAGGCTTCGTCGAAACTGACATTGTCCGGGATGCGCGCCACCAGGTTGCGCCCCGTGAGAATCAACTCTCCATGCCCGGTGCCCTCGCCCCCATAGGCCACCCGATCACCCGCTTTGAGATCGGTGACAGTGGGATGCACGGCATCGATGACGCCGGCGCCCGCGTAGCCAAGCACAGCATATTCCTTCAATTTGGCCCGCACTTCGGCGATCGTCTCCAGCGGGCCCATCTGCTTCATCACGCCCAAAATCTTCTGGATGTGCCCGGGATTGCCCGCGACTTCCTTGAGGAGCCCTTCCTGGTGAATGCTCGCCGTCTCGGTGCCGCTCGAAATCAGAGAACGCATCGGCCGCACCACCACGTGATGCGGGCTCGCTACCGGATCCGGTACCTCGTCCACGATGATGTCTTTGATTCCCTTACGAATAACCTGTTTCATGAATCCTTCTAAGCTTCAAAACGCAGATCACCCGGCGGGATCGGCCGCAGGTGGGGATCGACGGCTTCGCGCAGAAATGTCTCCAGGTCGGCGACGGGTTTCCAGTTTAGGTACCGCTTGGCCGCTGAGCAATCCAGTTGCGTCCGGACCTGGTCGCATTTGAGGGTGTGCCAACTCGGCCGGTCACCCTTTTTGCCCACCGCCACCTTGACCAAGTACTTAACCCAGCTAATCGCGTGGAGTTTGTAAAGGCTTTGGGGATACGCCCGGAAATTCCGGTGCGAACGCTCGCGCATGTAGCGCACCATATCGAGCGCCGAAGGGCGCACGTCGCCCGCGAGGTTGAAGGTGCGGCCCACGACCTCGGGAGCGTCCATGGCCGCCAGGAAGGCGGCGGCCACGTCTTTCACCAGCACGAAAGCCAGGGGGTGGTCTCCTTTGCCGACAATGGTGCAGCAAGTATCGTCGCGCCAGGCGCCGATGCCGGAGTGGCAGAGCATTCCGCCCCTGCCGACAACGATGGCCGGGCGAAGAATGACCACCGGTAGACCGGAGTTGGCCCGCATTTCTTGTAGCGTCTTCTCGGCGGCGATCTTCGAGATGTGATAGCTGCCGGGGCGCAGACTGGCTTGAGGGTCGGTTCCAGCGGACTCATCGATCGTCGTCGTGAGCCCCCAATCGAGGGTGGCGGTCGTACTGGCATAAACCAAGCGCCGCACCTTGTGCTCCAGGCAGGCTTGCGCTACATTGCGGGCTCCGTCGACGTAGGCCCGCCGGATCTCCTCCCAACTCCCGGCAGGATGAGCAGCCAAATCGTACACCACCTGCACGCCTTTCACCGCTTCGAAGACGGTCGCCGGATCGCTGATTGCCCCGGCAATGTAGCGCAAGCCCGGCTCCGGGTTACTGCCGACCCCGGCGCGACGGCTCATAATGCGCACCGGGTGACCCCGCTCCCGCAACATTCTGACTAAATGGCGGCCCAGAAAGCCAGCGCCGCCGATGACTAATACTTCATCCATTGAGCAATACCTTCTCCAACTGGGTTTCCTGGGGTGGTTGGCTAAACTCCGCTACCGCCATCGCGCAAGCTTCCACCACCTGCGTCCCCTCCAACTCGCTCATCGGCGGCTTGGCTCCTCGACTCAAGGCCTCGTAATAGGCGCAAATGCTGCCTGCCATCGACTGGTGTTGCAGGTAAGGCGAGGTGCGGCGCAGGCTGTTCCGCACATGGTTCTTAAAATGAGCGACGCCATCGCGGGCCACCGATCGCAGGGTTTGGAACGCGTCGCGTACATCGTCCTGGTCCCGCAAGAGTGGACTCTTCTCGCTCAGCAGCAACGTGTTGCGTTGCAGGTTCGCATGGCAAGTCCCGTCTTCCCCCTGGATGCGAAGCCACATATCGGGGAAGCCAGCCGCTACCGACATCTGCAGGCTGGCGGTGCCGCGCTCGCAGCGCATCGCCAACTGCCAGTTGCTGTAAAACCGCACGCCATTAGGCAACACTTTACTTCCGGAAGCGAGCGTCTTCATCTCCAGAATGCGTCCAAACAATCTCTGCGCCACCGATAATGGATGCACCCCTAATTCAAAAATGAGGTTGCCGGTGTCTTGAAATGTCCAATGACTGTAAGGACCCCAAGCCAGTTCGGGCATCGGAACATTGAAGGCGATGCTGGCGTGTTCAATGCCGCCCAGCTTGCCGGATTTAACGGCATCAATGGCGCGTGCCACCGTTGGGTGAAAAACCATGTTGTGGTTGACGCCGACCTGTGCCCCGGAAAGGTCGGCCGCGTCGGTCACGCGAGCACATTCGGCTAAAGAGAGGGTGAATGGTTTTTCAACGAAGATACTTACGCCCCTCTCCAGACAAGTGATGGCCGTCGCAGCATGCGCGGCCGGTGAAACGGGCAAATGAACCACATCGGGTTTGGCCTCATCGAGCATCGCCGCCAAACTGGGATAAGCACCCGCTATTTGGAACTTGTCGCGGAAAGTTTCGGCTTTGCTGAATTGCGCGTCACCGATCGCCATGAGTTCCACGCCGGGAATACTCTGGAGTACTTCGGCGTGGGCTTCCGCAATCCCACCCGCGCCTAAAATAGCGACGCGGAATCGTCCGCCGCTGTGTTGTCTTCTGTTCATAGTTCTGGTTGAGTGAGGTAGTTATGGGCGGCCCATTACCAATCCTATCGAAGAGGCTTCCTCAGGGTCAATATCTCCATTTTGTTGGGGTTAGTCGCAACTTACCGAAATCCAATCAAGCGATTTCGGGGGGCCTGCGGCGCAACCGCCGCACCAATCCCAGCGCCATGCGCCGTTCCTCGGCGGTCGGCACCTTCAATAACATCAGGGCGGCCAGATAGACCGCGCAAAAGACGACCCCGCATATCAGCAAGACCGCCAGCGGCCCGAAGGGGATCAGCACCACCCGCACCGCCGCAATCACCAGCGAGCCGGTCAAACCGGCGGCGGCGATTTTGCCGATGTCGGTAAACAGGCCCCGGTCCTCCCAGGTTAAGTGCATCAGGCGGCTCAGCTTCCAAAAGATGGCCAAGCGCTCCGCCGCCGCCGCCACCACCACCGCGTAGATGGCGGCCGTCATGCTCTCCTGCCGCACGCCGAGCCAAACGGCCACCACCAGCGCCACCAGAATTATCGACCGCACCCAGACCAGCATCGTGCGTACCTCGTCGAAGCTCCGCACGAGCGGCTCATAGATCAGGAACGTGAGGGGCAATAGCGCCAGGTTCACGGCGAAAATCGGCGCGCTCGCCGCATAGAGTTTGGTGTACAGCACCACGATGAATTCATGCGTCACAATGATCATGCCGAAAAATACCGGAAAGGCGATCGCCGCCGTCTTGCGCATGGCCGCCGCCAGTAATACCGCGATTTCCCGGGTGCGGCCCTCATGATGCAGCCGGCTCACCGCCGGCGTCAGCACCATACCCACCGATTCGTGCAGAATATTGATCAGCGGCAATTGGAACGTGCCGATGGTGAACACCGCGAACAGCGCCGGGTTGAAATGGTTCGCCACCAGGTATTGCGGCGCGTCCAGCGTCAAGACCCCGATAAAATAAGCGGCCGTCAAGGGCAATATGTAGCCGAATTGCTTTCGGAACTCGGCTCCCGACAAGTAGCCCAAATATCCGGGAAACTGCCAATTTAGATACCAGAGCAGAATTAGAGACTGCAGTACGCCCTGCGCGATGGCCGACCACAATAGCGCGCTGAGCGAGGCCGACCACCAGGCGGCGCCCAGCATGAACAGCATCCGGGAAAGCTGCATCGTCACGATCAGAATGGTGGACATCCGGGTCTCCTGCATCGCCGCGGGCGCGATTTCGAGGAACGACGAGAAGACCCATAAAAAGATGACCGCCCCGATCAAGTGCGCTTGTCCCAATAGGTCGGGTGTGCCAAAAATGGCTTCGAGGACCGGCGGATAGGCCGCAAACGCCCCCCATCCGGCCAAGCCGATCACGGCATTGAAAACCACAATATTGGCCACAATCGGCTTTTCTTGATTCCGCAGCCGTGGAA
>JAYVRS010000805.1:0-4262 GCA_043776185.1 Bryobacteraceae bacterium
GACCGGCTGGTTGCGAGGTGCTCCCACGTCCGGTTCCAGGTGATGGCTCCGAGTGGCAAGCTTCCTGATCTGCTTGACGAAAACGCCCGCCATCCCGCGTTTGCCCCGCCCGCGTTGCAGGCCCTCGGCAACTGCGGCGAGTTTAGCGCCAAAGATATCTATGACGCCGCAGTGAGCGATATCGAAAGCGGGGGAGCCGGCGGGTTAACCACCTCCGACATGCTGGGGCCCATCTCAGCCGCCGTGTATGCTTGCGTGAAACGGTTGCCCCTGGCGGCGAAGCAGGAATTTGCGGCGATCTGGGGCAACGCCATCGGCCGTTTGCAGCGCCGCGCGGGCCACGAGTATCTAGGGATCGCCTCGCAACTAGCTAGCGAAGGGCGCCTCGAAGTCATCCGAGGCCGCTTCCGCAGGATCGCTTCGATTACTGCCGAAGGCGCTCAAGTGGAGTACGAATCCGCCGGTGTGGTGGAGCGTTTGCCGCAGCGCCAGAGCGTGATTGTCAATTGCGCGGGCTTCGCCAAAATCGTGGACTTGCCCGAAACCCATCTCTTGCGTCGCCTGGTTACTACCGCCTTGGCGGTCGCTACTTTGGCCGGCACGGGGCTCGCCGTCAACGACATTATGGAGTGCAGCCCCGACCTTTTCGTTCTGGGTCCCCTGCTCGCCGGAAACGTCATTGCCGGTACCCCCATCTGGCACCTCGAACACTGCGGCCGGATCTCGGCCTTTTCCGAAATGCTTGCCGATACCCTCTCGCGGCGCCTCTCTCGCTAGAACGCTTAAGCGGTGATGCCCGATGGCTTCTCGCCAAGCCAAATCGGATTGGCTTAGAACGCCAAACGCATGCCAACTTGAATCGTGCGTCCGCCGCCGAACTCGGCGCCTTGGGTGTTGGTGACGCGGCCGAAGTTAGCGGCGTTGATCCCCAGGGCCGGGATGCCGAAGTTGGCGTGGTTGGCCAGATTGGTGAACGAGCCTTCCACCTGCAAGTAAGTGGACTCTCGAAAGAAGTAACGCTTCTGAAGCTTCGACGAGAGGGTGGCCGTGCCGGGTCCGATCAATTGGCCGGGACCTACGTAGCCGAAGCGGCCGACGTTCGTCGGGGGCGTGAGGAATTGGCTGCGGTCGGCAAACCAGCCGGTGATGGTGCGCTGGTCTTTGGGCAGGTTGCCGTAGTCGGCAATGCCGGGGGCGAAGTCCGGCCGGTTGTTGGCGCGGGAGTCGACGTTGGTGCCGCTGGGGTCGGTGGAGCCGTTGGTGATGGGGGTGAGGAAGGGTCCGGTTTGGGCGAGGAAGATGCCCGAGAGTTCCCAGCCGCCCAGCAGGCCGTGGGCGATACGCTGCCCGGTGCCGCCGCTGGCGAACTTCCCGCGACCGAACGGGATCTCCCAATTGGCGACCGTCAGAAAGCGGTGCCGACGGGTGGCGGAGACATTTCCGTAATCGAGGCCCAGGTTGAAGCGATCCGTGGGAACCGAGCCCGCCTCGCTGGCAAAACCAGTGCTGTTGGAGCCGGTGGCGTTACTCAAATTCTTTGACCAGGCCCAGGAGGTCTGAAAGCCCAGGCCGCGCGAGAAGCGCTTATTCACTTCGGTGATTACGGCGTTGTACTTGGCCGACACGCCGTTGTCGCGGCTATAGACGATGGCCCAGTTGGGATAGGGCCGGTTGAGGCGGGCTTGCTGATAGCCGATGGTGTTGGGGCGAACCTGGTTCAAGTCTGGGCTCGAATATAACTTGATGGAGTGCGAACCCTGGTAGGTGACGCGCAGGCCGGTGTTGAAGCCGAGGTCGCGCTCAAAGGTGAGGTTCCATTGCTGGGCCGAAGGCACCGGGCCATGGATCTCGTTGCCGCGGCGGAAGTCAGCGGTGCCGACGGCCGAGACGGCGCCCAGGCCCGCGCCGAAAGGCGACGGGAAGCGCAGGGCGGGAGTATTGTCGGCATTGCGGAAGTTATCGAACGTGCGCGTGTCGGAGGTGTGAATGCCAGTAAGTGAATAAAACACCGCACCCAAAATGGTGACCGCATAAATGCCGTAGCCGCCGCGAATGACGGTCTTGTTGCCCCAGGGACGATAGGCGAAGCCGACGCGCGGCAAGAGGTTATTCAGGTCGGTGTAACGCAGACGCTCCGGCAAGCCGGCCTCCGCTGCCGTAATAATAGGCGTCGAGCCGATGGATTGTTTGAACTGGGGCGAAGTAAGTGCCAGGGAAGCCGCATTCGGCACGATGACGCGGCCGCCAGGAAAGTCGCGATCGAAATTCGCCAGTTGCAGGGTCTTATCCCAGAAAGGCTGCTGCACTTCGTAGCGGACGCCGTAGTTGAGAGTGAGGCGTTGGGTAATTTTCCAATCGTCTTGCGCGAATAAGGCGAAGTGCTTGGCCGATCCGTCAATGTCGGGGCTGGTATTCGCCAAACGCGTGCGCTGAGGAAAGCCCAGCAGGAAGTCAGCAAACGGATTGCCGGACCACATACCATTGAACCGATACTCGCCCAGATCGTCGCCCGAGAAGAACGAGATATTGTCCTTGGCGCGCAGCACCTTTAAGTCGGCGCCGAATTTGAAGGTGTGGCGATTGTGGGTCAAAGTAACGTTGTCGGTAAATTGGATATTGCGGCTCAATTGCGTATAGCCGCGGCCTTTGGCCGTGCCCGCGAAACCGGTAATGCCGAAGTCAGGGACGCTAGCCACCTTGGGCGGGTCGGCGCGAAGGCCTTGAATGCCGATCGACTTCACCAGCGCGGGCCCATCGAGGGCGGTGCCGTTCGGCCCGAAATCGTTACTAAATGGCCGGTTGGCAAAACCCGTGCGGAATTCATTGACTAAGTTAGATTTGATGACGAAGTTATAAGCCGCCGTGAGTGATTGCGACTCGGTGCGATTACGGGAATTGCCCAGGGTCGGCAGACTTAGTGGCGAAGACCCGACCACCGTCTTATTGGAATAACGGACAAAGAGATTCTGACGGTCGCTGAAGGTATGGTCGCCGCGGATATCGTATTGGTTGTTCTCATTGACGGCGGGCAGTTGCAGGCGCAGGTTGGGATTGGCGATGCCATCGCCCGCGACGTTCGCGCGAGGATACAGCAGCTCGAGCGCTTTGGCCGTCGACGGCGCAATGCGGCTGGACGGAATGATGTTGCCGGGGAAGACCGCCGACGTAGTGCTCAGCGGATCCCGAATCGGGGCCGTTACCGAGGAAAGGTTGCCGGAACGGTAGTTATCCGGCGGCACGATCTGGTTGATTTGGCTCGCGACGTGGAAGCGCAGCGCCTCCCAGGAGCCGAAGAGGAAGGTTTTGTTCTTGCGGACGGGCCCGCCGCCGCTCAAGCCGAAGTCGTTCGAGACTTTGAAAGGCGCGCTGGTGCGGGAGGAGAAGAAGTCACGGGCATCGAAAGCGCCGTTCTGGTGATACCAGAAGGCGGCGCCATGATACTGGTTGCTGCCGGCCTTGGACGTGGTGGTCACGTCGCCGATCTGCGCGAATTCAGCGTTGTTCGATACCGAACTGACTTTGATCTCGTCGATGGCGTCGCCGGAAGGAAACATCTCCGTAATGATGCCGTTGGAACGTACGTTGATGGACGAGATGCCGTCGATGGTGGACGTGGCCTGGAAGGGCGCGCCGCCCGCGAGGGAGATGCTGCCGCCGCCGGAGTCGGTTTGGACGCCGGGCGTGAAGGAGATCGCGGAGAAGACCGAGTTGGTGCCACCGGCGCGGAAGTTCACGGGGAGCTTGTCGATTTGGGCGGCGGTCTTGGAGTCGACAATGGTGCTGCTGTCGGTCTGGATCACTTGGCGCGCGGTGCTGACCTGCACTTCCGTCGTGGCGGTGGCTACCTCAAGCCGGACGTCGACGCGAGCGATTTCCCGCGCCCGCAGAATGACGCCTTGCACCTGATTCTTGCGGAAGCCCGATGAGTCCGTGGTGATCTCATAGATTCCGGCATCCAGGTTGACGAACGAGTAGTTGCCCGAGGAATCCGTCACGGCCTTGCGAACCTCCACGGTTTGCACCCGTTTGGCCTCCACTTGAGCATTGGCCATGACGGCGCCGGAGGCGTCCGTGACGATGCCGCGAATTTCGCCAAAGGTGGACTGGCCAAACAGAGGAGCTGCGGCCAGAATGAGGGTGATGGAGAGCAAGACTCTACGGATAAGGGACATGGCGGACTCCTTTAGACTGATTTCTAGGAGTTTAGCAAAAATCAGCGGATTCTTGAATGAAAAGTAGAAGTTGCAGCGAGGCAGACTTGG
>JAYVRS010000806.1:0-4258 GCA_043776185.1 Bryobacteraceae bacterium
TTGCGGCGTGCACAAAAGCCGGCGTCGCCAGCGCCGCACTCAACACCAGCAAGGCGGCGGAGAGATAGCCGAACAACGGCCGCCGGCTGATCGCGGGCATCTGCGACGCCAGCAACGACAGCAGCGCGCAGCCCGCGGCGAACGCCAAATCGCGATACTGCCGCACGCCCGTCTCATAGTCTTTGCGCCCTCGCGCCATGGCCTCCACCGGCGGAATTGCCGCCGCCTCGCGCGCCGGAGCCCAAGCCGCCGCCAGCGTCACCAGCAAGCCCGCCAGAATCGCTTTGAGCGACGCCGTCACGGTCAAGGCGATGATGCCCGGCTGGCTCGACACATACAGATTCTGTACCGTCGCCCCAATCGCGCCGACCGCTGATTCGGCCATCACGCGCCCCAGGGGCACACCGGCCAAAGTACCCGCCACGCCGAAGATCGCGGCCTCGGCGAGAAACATCGTCAGCACGGTCGACCGCGTCATCCCCAACGCCCGCAAAATGCCAATCTCGCTGCGGCGGCGAACCACCGAAACTGAAATTGTGTTGTAAATTAAGAACGCACCTACCACTAGCGCGATATAACTCAGGATAATCAGGTTCGAACGAAACCCGACTAACATCTTGCGATTTTCCTCGGTCCGCGTGCCAAACGGAGCCAGAGTAAGTCCAGGGGGCAGCGCGCGCTTGAGCGCGGGCTCCACCGCCTCCGGCACGTCGACTAACAAACGATCCACCCGGCCCACCTTGTTCAACAATCGCTGCGCCACTTCGATATCCACCACCGCGAAACTCGTTTCCGAAGGCACGACCGCGCGCACCGTCAAGCGGTAGTCATGGTCATTCACGCGCAACGTCACCCGGTCACCGGCCTTGCGTCCCGAAGCGCTGGCGAGAATCAGTTCGCCCTGATTATCGGCCAGAGGAGCGGTGGTAGCGGCTGTAGCGGTCGCATCGAGCGCGTGCGCCACCAAGTCCACGCCGATCAGCGGTAGGGTCTGCTTGGTCTCCATCAGCACCGCATGATCTTCGATGCGCGGCCGCACACTGATCGGCAAAGGCAACGTCGCCAGCCGGGCATATAGCTGCTCATCGACACCGCCCACGGCGGTCACTTCGTAGTCGGCCTCGCCCGCCAGCGTTTCCATGGACGAACGAAACGAACCCGCCGCCGCATCGCTCGCCAGTTCAATGGCCAGCACCACCGCAATACCCAACGCCACCGAGAGCACGGTCAACAGCGTTCTTACCGGTTCGGCGCGCAGGGGCCGCAGAATGAGCCGGGCGAAGAGGCGAATCATCGGGTGGCGATAATCCGTCCATCGCGCATCTCTACCACGCGGTCAACGACGGCGGTGGATTCAGCGCTATGCGTCGCCATCATGATCGACGCACCTTCTTCGGTGACAATGCGGCGCAGCAGCGCTAAAATCGTCGCGCCGGTGGTGGAGTCGAGATTGCCGATCGGCTCATCGGCCAGCAGCAGTCGCGGCCCATGCACCAGCGCCCGCGCAATCGCCACGCGCTGCATCTGGCCACCCGAAAGTTGATGAGGGTAGCGATCGCCCAACCCCTTCAACTCGACGCGCGCCAGACGCTCCAGCGCCAATTGACGGGCCTGAGGGCGGCCGCCAAGCAACAAGGGCAACTCCACGTTCTCCACGGCCGTCAGGTTGGGCAGCAGTTGAAACGACTGAAAGACGAACCCGACCTTCTGGCGTCGCAGCCGGGTCAGTGCGGCGTCATCCAAACCCACCGTCGATTCGCCATCGATCTCCACTTTGCCCGAAGTAGGAAAGTCCATCGCTCCCGCCAAGTTGAGCAACGTGGATTTGCCGCAGCCGCTGCGCCCCACCAGAGCGACCATTTCACCCGCCGCCACGCCCAGCGAGACGCCATTGACGGCCTGCACCGCCCCGCTCGCGCTACGGTACTCCTTGCGCACATCGACAAACTGAAGAACTGGCACCATTTTCTTTGATTCTCGCGCGGTTCATGGGCGATCTAAAACATTCGCGGCTCGCCACGCTCTAAATCCAACAGTCGTTGCTTCACGTCCAGACCGCCGCCGAAGCCCGTCAGCTTGCCGTTCGCCCCAATCACCCGATGGCAAGGCTGTACGATCGCAATCGGATTTGCGCCATTCGCCAAGCCCACCGCCCGCGACGCTTGAGGATTCCCTAAGCGTTTCGCTAACTCGCCATAAGAGATTGTGTAGCCGTAAGGAATTTTCACCAACTCCCGCCATACGGTTAGTTGAAAGGCCGTACCCTGCGGGTTTAGCGCCAGCGTAAAGTCTTGCAGTTTGCCACTGAAATAGGTTTCCAACTGCTGGGCCGCGTCGGTGAATGCCTCCGGTCGCTCCACCCAGTCAGGCGCTGGACCCTGCGCTTTCGAGCCACTGGAAAAGTGCAGCCGCTCAATGACCCCGCCATCGCCGGCTAGCAGCAGCCGACCGATGGGACTCGTCACGTAAGTGTAGTAAGTCATCAGAGTCGCTCGACAATGCCTTCCACAAACTCGCAGTGCCGCCGGAATCCCAAGCGCTCATACACTTGGATGGCGGCCGCGTTCGACTGATACACATTCAGCGCGATTACCGTCACGCCTAAGCGTAATAACTCCCTTACGACGGCGCTGGTGGCTTGGCCCGCTACGCCACGCCCGCGCCGATCTTGCCTCGTATAGACGTTGCCGATAGCCCCCACTCCCTCCTCGACGGCCACCAAATGTGTGCCCGCCACGTTAATCAACTCGTCACCTTCACGCGCACCAAAGAAAACGCCATCGCGCACCATGGAGCCAAAGAAAAACTCAGGCGACTCCCCCGTCGCCGCCCCATCGGCATACAGCCGCTCCAGGGCGCCAACATCGGCAGTTCCCAAGCGCTCCATCTGTCCAACCGATGCCGGACGAAAATCCCACAAATCCAGTGTCATCCGCCACATCCGCTTCAAGTGCGACGTACGATAGTATTTCCCCAACTCCGGCAGCGCGCTCGGGCGCACCTGCACGGAGTACCTGGGCTCAGCCGCGATCTCCTGCCCCAAGCCCTCCAAAGTCCCCGAAGCCCATAGAATCGCCACCGAATAAGACCGCAACACCAGCGCCAACTGATCTTCCGCCCGATGCCACGTCGTATGGGGCCAGAGTTCGGCGCCCAGGTCACCCAAGGCATAAGTCGCCCACTCCGGGTCGCGCTGTAACAATTGGCGGATTTCGTTGCGGTCAGTCAGTGAGGGCAAACCCCATGGTCGCAAAAAGCCGGACCCTTTCGGGTCCAGCTTAGCCCCCGATGACAATCGGGGGGTGCCTCCGCCACTTACCATCGACGAAATCCCCAACCAAAACTGGAACGCCACCTACCAAGCCACCTGGCGACCCATCGCGGTCGGCCAACGCTTCTACCTAGCACCCCCTGGCGACACCAGCCCCACCCCTCAAGACCGCCTGAAACTCGAACTCAAAGCCGGCCTCGCCTTCGGCAACGGTGACCACCCCACCACTCAACTCTGCCTAGCCGCCATGAAGCACTTACTAACTCCGGGCGATATCTTCCTCGACGTCGGCTGCGGCTCCGGCTTACTCGCCGAAGCCGCCCACTTACTCGGGGCCACCGCCCTCGGCTGCGACCTGGACCCCCACGACCTACCTACTAACTCATTCCAAGGCTCCCTCGATGCCGTAAAAACGCAAGCCATCGACATCGCAGTAATGAACATTCAAGCCGGCGTCCTCGCCAACCTCTGGCCCCAACTCGCCCAAATCACCAAACGCCACGCCATTTTGAGCGGCTTCCTGCCCGAACAAGCAGAAGCCATCCAAGCCCTGATTCAATCCCCGTGGCAAATCACCCAAACCCTCGAAAAACGGGGTTGGTGTGCCTTAGTCGCTTCGTCCCAGTTGGGCGGGCCCCCTGGCCCGCCTCAGCCGCGCACCGAGTAAGCGGCACTTGGTCTCACCCTACTCCACCACCGGATCCGCCCCCCCCATCCACACCGTCGTCTCAATGGAAGGCGCATTCAGCAACGTATTGTGGATCAGGCATTTCTCCACCGACGCCCGCAGCCCCACACCATGCTGCGCCTCCAACTTCGCCAGCACCCGAATTACTAATTTAAAGTGATCCATCCGCGCCGGACCCTTCACCTTATCCGCCTTCACCGTCACCTCCAACCCGCCGCTGGGCAACCCACTCTTATTGAGATACTCGGCCGCATAGTAGCCCGCACAAGTCCCCAAAGCCACCAGCAAATACTCCGGCG
>JAYVRS010000807.1:0-4257 GCA_043776185.1 Bryobacteraceae bacterium
AGCCCACAGCTTAACGCTGTGGGCTAGTAGCGGAAAAGATGCGCGCGCCAGGATCGGCGAGTGCCCCCCGGCCGCCCTGGAAGCTAGACTGCGGATGCAGGCTTACTGGGCGGTGCCGTAGACCTTCAGTTTCGCCTTCATAATCGTGCCGCCGATGCCGTTCTTTTTGCCGTCGAGGAACAGGACCTTCCACTTGCCGGAGGCCGATTCGCCCCAGTGCATCACGGAGGTCATGGTGTAGTCGGTAAAGTTGGCGTTGTCATCGTTGGGCCGGCTGCTGGCCGAGCTGAGCGTACCGAAAGGCGAGAGGATGCCGAACTCCAGGTCGCCGCGCTTGGCGTGCTTGATGGTGAAAGTGATTTCGACGTGTTCCGCCCGGATCTTGGCCGGGGTGAAGTCGAATTCGAGCGTAGAGAGGTCGCCATCGTCAGAGATCTCTTGGTTGCCGGTGGCTTCCATTTCGGACGTAATCAGCGCGCCAAGGTTGGTCCAGCGGCCGGCTAGTTCAACCGCCGCAGCCACATTCACCAGGCCCGCGCCGAAGGAGTGGCTGAGGGTGAAGTCGCCGCCGTTTTTGACGAACTCGTCCTTGCCCTTCAAGCCCGCGCGGTTACCAGTGCGCATCAGGATCTCTTTCACGTCGCGGTAGCCCAGGCGGGGGTTGCGTTCAAGCATCAGCGCGGCCGCACCCGACACTTGCGGGGCGGCGGCGGAGGTGCCGTTGAAGCTATCGGTGTAGTTGAGGGGCGCTTCCGACGTGGGGAACGATTCCTGCTTAATGGCAAAGGCGGCGGCGCCCATGTTGTTGGTGGTCCAGGTGACGTCGGGCTGTTGGTACTCGCCGCCAAAGGCCGAGATGGCGACGCCCATGCCGCTTTCGGAGTAGGAGCTTTGGTTGCCGCCACGGTTCACGGCGCCGACGGCAATGCCGTAGCGCGAACTGGAGAAGCCATCGTAGCTTTGGTCGTCGCCCTTGTCGCGGCCATTACCGGCGGAGATGACAAACACTGTGCCGAGCCTGGCACGATTCTCGAGTGCGCCTTTCTCCAGGCCCGCCAGTTGCAAGGAACTGATGCGGCCATCGCCGGCGCCGTCGTCGGGCGGGCCCCAGCTATTGCTCGATACGTGGGTGATCAGGCCGGTGGGCTGCCAGGCCATGGCGCGCCCGGTGGCGTCTTCGGGGGCGTCGCCGGCGATGAGCCGCAGGCCCATCAGGCGCACTTCGGGGGCTACGCCCGCGACGCCCAGGCTGTTGAAGCCCGCAGCGCCGGCGAGGCCCGCGCAGTTGGTGCCGTGGTTCTGCTTGGGGTCAGTCGGCGACGGGTCATTGGGGTCGCCGTCGTTGAAGTTCGCGTGATTGCCTTGGCCGAGGGGCAGCACGTTGGCGGCGAGGTCCTCGTGCTTCACTTCGAGGCCATCGTCGACGATGGTCATGTTGATGCCCTTACCGGTGACCGAATCCCACACGTTGCGCATGCTGAGATTGAAGGCTGGGGACGATTGCAGGTGCCACTGGCGAGGATAGAGCGGATCGTTCACCGCGCGGCTGAGCGTTTGCCGCTTACCCATGGTGCGGGAAAAGACGGGGGCGAACTCGAAGCCGCCTTGCTGCGTCATCCAATCGACGGCGTCGAGCGCGGTGAAGGCGTCGGCATAGGAGACCAGCAGCCAACCGGCCACCAGGGAATCGTCAAAGCCCAGCGCCTGGGTAGCGGCGAGCCGCTCGCTTTGACTCTTTTCGAGATGCACCAGCAACTTTTCGGTCATCACGCGGCGGGCGTTGGCCAGGCGCTTGTCGCGGGCGTCGGCGGAGAGGGCGGCCAATTTTTCGGCGGTCGGCAGGTCGCCGGTGTAGTAGAAGACCGGGGCGAGTGCCTTGCGGTCTTGCGCCCAATTCGACTTCACCAGCTTGCGCGAGGATTCGCCCGCGTCCAGCTTCAGAATCCGGCCGCCGCCCCATTCGTGGCTGCCCGCCGTGGAACGGACGCCGCGGCCAGCGCGGCTGAAGACCTCATCGGCGGCCATGCGGTACGCTACGGAGCGGCCGGCGTCGGAGAATGTATAGTCGGTTTGCGCCCCGAGTGAGATGGCGGCCAGCAGGCTGGCGAGAAACAGGCGAAGATAAGAAGACATGGTAAAGCCTTTTCGAGAGGTTATCGGCAAACACACGGGCCTGGGTTAGGCGGCGTGGAGAGATTCTTCCCTCTACTAGAGTAAGGGGGAACCCAGCTCGAAAAGTGTTCATGAGGAGAAAAATAAATTCCTCTCCTTGCCAAAGTGTTCAAAACTATGGAATTGCCTGCCCCCGCCGACATCACCCGCATTCTCGCCGCTTGGCGCGAGGGTGACCCCGAAGCGCTGGCGCGGCTGACGCCGTTGGTCTACGGTGAACTACACCGCTTGGCCCAGGTCTACCTAGCCGGCGAGCGCCCTGGGCACTTGCTGCAGCCCACGGCCCTGGTGAACGAGGCCTTTTTACGCCTGATGGAATGGCAACCGGACCAATGGCGGAGCCGGGCGCAATTCTTTGGCGTTTCGGCCACCCTGATGCGCCGGATTCTGGTGCAGTTCGCGCGGGAACGCCAATCGCAGAAGCGGGGTGGCGATGCCCTGCGCGTCTCGCTGTCGGAAGCCGCCGGGGTGGCCGCGCCGCCCGCCGGTACCGATCTGGTGGCTTTGGACGCGGCGCTCGACCAGCTTGAAAAGCTGGACCCCCGCCAGGCCCGGGTGATCGAATTGCGCTTCTTCGGCGGTCTGAGCCTCGAGGATACCGCCGAAGTGCTGGCGACCTCGGTCAGCACCGTGCGGCGGGATTTCCGCATGGCACAGGCCTGGCTCCATCGACAATTGAGCGGCGAGGCATGACTCCAGAGCGCTACCGCCAGATCGGCGAGATCTTTGACGCCTGGCTGGAAGCACCGGAGGCGGGCCGGGAGGACTTGCTGAGGGCCGGTTGCGGAGAGGATGCGCCGCTGCGCGCGGAGGTGGAGCTTTTGTTGGCCAGTCACCGGCAAGCGCCCGATTTTCTGGTGCCCGCGACTCAACCAGCGGTCGAGTCTATCGGGCCTTACCGGATTCTGCGCCAAATCGGCGAAGGCGGCATGGGCATCGTCTATCTGGCGCTGCAATCGGAGCCCATCCGGCGCGAAGTCGCCCTGAAAGTGATTCGGCCGGGCATGGGCACCCTGGCCATCAACGCACGCTTTGCTGAGGAGCGGCGGGCGTTGGCGCTGATGGACCACCCCCACATCGCGCGCATCTTCGACGGCGGGTCCACTCCGCAAGGCGAGCCCTACGTGGTGATGGAGTACGTCGACGGCGGGCCCATCACGCGCTACTGCGAAGAGCAGCGGCTTAGCGTGCGCCAGCGGATTGAGCTTTTCTTGCCCGTGTGCCAGGCGATTCACCACGCGCACCAGAAGGGCATCATCCATCGCGACATCAAGCCCTCGAACGTGCTGGTGAAGGTGAGCGATGGGGTGGCCATCCCTAAAGTGATTGACTTCGGCTTGGCCAAAGCGCTCGATCCGGAGGAGAGCGGTGCCACCCGGATGACCCACGTGGGCACCATCCTGGGCACGCTGCAATACATGAGCCCGGAGCAAGCCTCCCCTGGTGAGCGCGATATCGACACGCGGAGCGACGTGTATTCTCTGGGCGCTCTGCTGTATGAATTGCTCACCGGCACCACCCCGCTCGATGCGACCAAGCTGGGGCGGGAGAACTACCTTGCGCTGCTGGAGCGGGTGCGCGACGAGGAGCCGATGGCCCCGAGCGTGCGCCGCCGGGAAAGCTGGGCGGGTGCCGTTCCGCTCGATCGCGAACTCGATTGGATTCCGCTCAAGGCTCTCGAAAAGGAGCGCGACCGCCGCTACGACAGCGTCAACGGGTTGGCGCGGGATCTGGAGCGCTATCTGGCCGGCGAACCGGTGGAGGCGGCTCCGCCCTCGCGCGCCTATCGACTGCGCAAATTCGTGCGCCGCCACCGGGTTGGCTTCGCCGTCGCGGCGGCGGTGGCCGTGGTGCTGGTGGCCGCGGTGGTGATCAGCGCGTCGCAAGCGGTGCGCGCCCGGCAAGCCGAGCAGGAGGCCTCGGCCGTGAATGCCTTCCTGCGTACGGATGTGCTGGCCCAGGCCGACCCTCGGAATCAGGCCAAGCCCAATGTCGCGCCCGATGCCAACCTCACCGTGCGTACCGCGCTCGACCGGGCCGCGCGGCAGGTGGGCGGCAAATTTCCGCGCCAACCGCTGGTGGAAG
>JAYVRS010000808.1:0-4249 GCA_043776185.1 Bryobacteraceae bacterium
GCCACCATGGCTTCGGGCGAATTCACCGAAGAGAGTAAGCACAAACGGCCCAACGTCCAGGTAGGCGATCCGTTTATGGAAAAGCTGTTGCTGGAGGCCTGCCTCGAAGCGATGAAGACCGGCGCGATTGTCGGCATTCAGGACATGGGCGCGGCCGGGCTCACCTCCTCCAGTTGCGAAATGGGTAGCCGCGCGGGCACCGGCGTCGAAATTGATTTAGACTTAGTTCCCCAGCGCGAAATGGGACTCACCGCTTACGAAATGATGCTCTCCGAATCCCAGGAGCGCATGCTACTGGTGGCCGAGTTAGGGCGCGAGGGTGAGATATTTGCGGTCTTCAAAAAATGGGGCTTAGACGCCGTTCGCATTGGTACTGTCACGGGCGATGGGCTACTGAAAGTCTCGCATTTGGGCCAGATTGTGGCCGAAATCCCCAATCAGCCGCTGGCTGATGACGCACCTTTGTATGATCGGCCGCATGATGTGCCCGCCTATCGGACGGCTCCGATGCAAGGACCGGTATTTAGTTCTACCGACTTACTCGGCGACTTAAAGAAGTTACTCGGCAGTGCCGATCTGTGTTCCAAGCATTGGATTTGGGGGCAGTACGACTATCAGGTTCGTACTAACACTCTCACCATTCCGGAACGCACCGAAGCGGCCATCGTCCGCATTAAAGAGACCGGCACCAGCGTGGCCATGTCGCTCGACGGCAATGGCCGCTATTGTTACTTGGATCCTTATGAAGGCACCATGCTGATCATTGCCGAGTGTTGCCGCAACCTCTCCACGGTTGGGGCGCTGCCCGTGGCCGCGACCAATAACTTGAACTTCGGCAATCCGGAGCGGCCAGAGATCATGCGCCAGTTATTCGACTCGCTGCGCGGCATGGGCGATGCTTGCCGGGCCTTTGAAACGCCGATCACGGGCGGCAATGCGAGCCTCTACAACGAGACCCTGGGCGAGGGGATCTTCCCCACGCCGGTGATGGGCATCGTCGGCTTGCTGCCCACCGGAAAGCCGGTGGGCATTCAGTTTCCGAAGGCCGGGCTCGATGTCGTGTTGCTGGGTGGCCTGGGCTCCAGCGACCATACCCGCTTCGGCGGCACGCAGTATGCCAAAGTGGTGCTCGATACGCTTTGGGGCCTGCCCCCCGCGCTCAGCATCGAGTATGAGAAGCGAGTGCAGGCGGTCATTCGCGAAATTGTGCGAGCGGGCTTGGCTGAATCGGCCCATGATTTGAGCGATGGCGGTTTGGGCGTCGCCTTGGCCGAGGCGAGCTTTGGCGGCGTCGGCGCCCGCGTGAAACTGGAGACGCCCCTCACTCCTGAATTTGCTCTGTTTCACGAAGGGCCGAGCCGGATTCTGCTATCCACCGCGCGGCTCCCCGAAGTGGCGGCCCTTGCCGCGAAATACGATGTCCCCGCCGTTCGTCTCGGTGAGACGATAACGGCACGGCTCAAAGTTGACGGCATCTTCGATTGCGAAATCGAGGAGCTGAACCGGACCTGGCGCAACGCCTTCGAGGAGATGCTGCATGCTGGATAAGTTTAAAGACGAGTGTGGCGTGTTTGCGATTTATGGCCATCCGGAGGCCGCGCAACGCACTTACTTGGGGCTTTACGCGCTACAACATCGCGGGCAGGAGTCGGCGGGTATCGCCACCGCCAACCATGCCGGTGAAGTGGTCTGCAAAAAGAGCATGGGCCAAGTGAATGAGATCTTCACCCCCGCCGTACTCGCGCAACTTCCCGGGCCGATCGCCATTGGCCACACCCGCTATTCTACGGCCGGCGATACGGTGCTCTTGAATGCGCAGCCGTTCAGCGTCATCTGTAACAAGGGCCCCATCGCCGTGGCCCACAACGGCAACATCACCAACGCCGCCGAACTGCGCCGCAGCCTCGAATCCGATGGCTCCATCTTTCAAGCCACCTCTGACACGGAAGTGATCCTGCATTTGATTGCCCGCTCCCGGGAGCGTACGCTGGCGGGTGCCCTTCGCGAAGCGCTGTTGCAATTGGAAGGCGCTTTTTCGCTCGTGATGCTGGCCGGCGACCGAATTCTGATCGCGCGCGATCCCCATGGCTTCCGTCCGCTGGCCATGGGCCAGATGGAAGAAGATGGCGCCATTGCTTACGTGTTCGCTTCGGAAACCTGCGCCTTCGACATCATCGGAGCCACTTACGTCAACGACGTCGAGCCAGGCGAAATGGTGATCGTGGGCCCGGAGGGCGTCACCCGTGAGCGCTACACGCCCGTGCGCGACCATGCCCATTGCGTCTTTGAACACGTGTATTTCTCGCGCCCGGACTCGCTGGTCTTTGGCCGGCCCGTAGCCCAGAGCCGTGAGGCCATGGGCCGTCAGTTGGCCCGTCACAGCCCCGCCCCCGCCGATGTCGTGGTGCCCGTGCCGGACTCCGGCGTCTCGGCCGCCATTGGCTATGCCGCCGAGGCCGGCTTGCCCTTTCGCCACGCACTGATCCGCAACCACTACGTCGGCCGTACCTTCATTGAGCCCTCGCAGGCCATTCGCGATCTGAGCGTCAAGCTGAAGCTGAATCCGGTGCGCTATCTGCTGGAGGGCAAGCGCGTCGTGTTGATTGACGACTCCATCGTCCGCGGCACCACCTCGCGCAAGATCGTTCGCATGGTACGCGAGGCCGGGGCGCGCGAGGTGCATATGCGTATCTCCTGCCCGCCTACCATCTCGCCCTGTTTCTATGGCGTCGATACCCCGAACAAGGGCGACCTGATCGCCGCCAATAGCTCAGTGGAAGAGATCCGTAAGTTCATCCAAGCCGATTCACTGGCTTACTTGCCGCTGGGTGCGCTGCGCGAATCGGTGGACGATCATAATATGGACTATTGTTATGCCTGTTACACGGGTAATTACCCTACTCAGCTGGTCAATATTGAAGAATTGATGACCAGCAAGCCCAAGCGCGGTAAGTAAGGGTGCTCGCACACGTATCGTCATCGGCGCAGGCCATCCCGTACTCGCGCATCCGCGAAATCGCCGAGTTGGCCATGCGACTCGACCATCCGCAAGACCCGGTTCTTCGCCTTTACTTCGGCGAGAGTAACCTGCCCACGCCGCCTTTTATTCGCCAAGCTGCCCAGCGAGCCATGGACGAAGGCTATACGTTCTACAGTGAAAACGCCGGCTTGCCCTCACTGCGAGAAGCCCTCTCGACTTACTATCTCCGCAACCACCAAGTAACTCTCGATCCGCGCACGGAAATCGTCGTAACTGCCAGTGGCGTGCAAGCGCTCAATGTGGCCATCCGCTGCATGCTCAATCCGGGCGACGAAGCCTTGGTGCTGACGCCGGCTTGGCCCAACGGCAGCGCCATCATCGAGATGTGCGGCGCGCGAGCCGTCCAGGTGCCGCAACCGCTCGTAGGCGACCGCTACACCATTGACTTCGACGCCCTCGAAGCGGCCGTCACGCCACGCACGCGCCTGCTGCTCTACACCTCGCCGTCGAACCCCCTAGGTTGGGTGGCCACCGCAGACGATCAGCGCCGTCTGCTGGCCTTTACGCGCCGCCACGGCCTATGGCTGATGGCTGACGAAGTGTATGAGCGCTTGGCTTACTACGAGCCTTTGGGAACCCCCGTGCCGTCCATCCTGCGCTATGCCACGCGCGAGGACGCCGTCGTCGCCGTCCAGTCGTTTTCGAAGACCTACTGCATGACGGGCTGGCGGCTGGGCTGGATCGTAGCCCGGCCTGACCTGGCCCAGCGCGCCGCCCAATTGAACGAGTTCATCATTTCGCATGCCGCCAGCTTCACGCAGCGCGCAGCGGAGACGGCGCTGGCTGAGGGTGAGCCGACCGTGATCGAAATACTGAGGCAGCTCAAAACGAATCGAGACTTTTGCCTACAGGCGCTCGCCAAAATTCCAGGCCTCACGGTGCCGGTTCCCGAAGGCGCTTTTTATCTATTTCCTCGCGTGGATGGGCTCAAGGACTCCTTTGGTTTCTGTCGTCGTTTGCTGGAAGAGACCCGGGTTGGAATTGCCCCCGGGGTGGCGTTCGGAGCGGGTGGCGAAGGGTCGGTGCGGCTTTGTTATGCCTCGGATCTGTCGATTCTCGAGGAAGCCCTCGCTCGTTTCACCCGCTTCTTGCGCTAGACCGTCGTGGCTTTAGCCGCGACGCGCTGCCGCATAAACTCGTAGCGTTCCATGGTGACGGCCAGGACGTGGCCAGGATCTGGATCAAGGTGGCCCAGGGAGTGCGAGCCCA
>JAYVRS010000809.1:0-4243 GCA_043776185.1 Bryobacteraceae bacterium
TTTCTACAAGTACGGAGTCATCTTTAGCATGTTGTATACGGCTTACGGCGGAACGACGGATCACTACTATGGGCGCTATGGAGCTTTTGCGTTTACCAACGAGCTGAATTCTTCAAAGCGGTTGTTTCACAATGATCCGACGCCGGGCGAGACACAGAAGTTTAATGATGAGTTAACGCAGGGACGGCAGTTTGTGGAGTGGAAAGCTTACAAGCACCCACAGTATGGCGACATCGAGATCGGCGGATATAAGCACGACACGGGCCGCCCGCCGGAAGGATTCTTGCAGGAAGAGGAGTGTCATCGTAACGCTTCGTTCGTGCTGTTTCATGCCCATCATCTGCCTCGCTTGCAGTTACAAGAGCCGACCGTGGTGAGTGCCGGGCCAAATCTGTGGCGAGTGCAGATACCGGTGTTGAATGATCGAGCCTTGCCGTCCATGGCCGAGATCGCCCGGGTCTTGAAGCTACACCGTCCGGACGTGGCCTCCGTGGAAGGGGCCAAAGTAGTTGCGAGCGGTGTGGTTCGCGATGCCTATTTGAATCAAGTGGACTACCAGACCAACCGGCCGGAGCGCCTGTTGGTGAATGGTATACCAGCGCTGGGGACGACGACGCTGATGTTTTTACTGGAGGGCTCCGGCGAAGTGACGATGACCTATGACAGCGTCAAGGCCGGCAAGTTTAGCCGCAAGATTACGCTCCGCTAGGAAATGACATGTTTCAAGCTATCAATTTAACTAAGAGCTACCGGCAAAAAGTGGTGTTGAGCGGCGTGAGCTTTGAGGTGGAACGCGGAGAGTTGTTTTGTCTACTCGGCGGGCACGGTGCGGGTAAGTCGACGACGATTGACTTGTTTTTGAATCTCACCAAGGCGACGAGCGGCAACTGCATGATTGGTAGCATAAATGTGGCCAATCAACCACTGAAGCCGAAAGCGCTGCTGGCATATGTGCCGCCGGCGCTCCCGCTCTATGACCAACTTACTGGACTCGAAAACCTTCAGTATTTTTCGACGATGGCCGGCTTTGAAGAGTTGAGCCACGACGATATCGTGCGGCTGTATAAGGAACTCGGTATCGACGAGCGCCTGGTGGATGAGCCGGCGTCCAGCTATTCCATCGATGCCCGCCAACGCGTGGGTTTGGCGATTGCCGTGGCGCGGGATGCCAAGGCGTTGTTGTTGGACGAACCAACCGCGGGCATGGATGCGGCGACCGCCGAACAGTTTACGTCACTGGTGCGCTCCTACGCTGACGGCAAGATTACCGGGCAGCCGGCGGCGGTGTTAATGGGCACCTCATCGTGGACCTTGGCGACGGAGTTTGCGCACAAAGTCGGCCTGATGAAGAATGGGAAATTGCTGGCGGTGATTGAGCTGGACGATGTGGGGCCAGAAGAGTTTTCGGAGCGTTGCGCTGAGCATATGGATGGTGAGCTTTGACCACGAGTAACCAGGAGCATAAGATCAAGGCCGGCCAGCAGGGGCCCGTCCCCGTGGCCCTCGTTACCGTGAGCGATACGAGAAGTCCAGAGACCGATGTAAATGCTCGCTTTCTGCGGGCCCAGATCGAGGCGGCGGGGCATGTGGTGGTGGCTTACCGCCTGATCCGCGACGAACCGGATCAGGTAGAAGCCGTCTTGGACGAACTGGCGGCGACTGAGGCGCGAATCATACTCTGGAACGGCGGGACGGGCATTTCGCCCCGGGACACGACTTACGATGTTCTGGCGCGTAAGTTAGAGAAGACCTTACCCGGCTTTGGCGAATTGTTTCGCATGTTCAGTTACGAGCAGGTGGGCGCGTCGGCGATGCTGTCGCGCGCCGTCGGCGGGGTCTATCGCGGCAAGGTCGTGCTGTCGACCCCGGGTTCGCCGGCCGCCGTGGAATTAGCGTGGAATAGGTTGATCGGGCCAGAGCTAGAGCATCTCGCCTGGGAAGTGGTCCGGTAATTAAATGATCCTGAACATTGCGTTAAAAGAATGGAAAGAGTTCTGGCGCCATCGCGGAATGCGCCTGATGGCGCTCTGCTTCTTGGCGATATACGCGCTGTCGCTAATGGCGGGCGTGTTGGAGCATCGCCGGTACGACCAGGCACGGGTGGCGGCTCAGAAAGGCGTCCGGGAAGCGTGGCTCAGTCAAGGGCAAAAGAATCCCCATGCCGCCACTTACTTCGGTACGGTGGTGTTCCCGCGGCGGTCGGCTTTGTCGATTCTAGAGCCGGGGGCTTTGCCTTACCTGGGCGTGGCCGCGTATCTTCAGGCGGGGCGGCACACCGAGTTTGTCGACCTACCGGCCAGGGACGAGAGTCCCCTGGCCGGGTTGGTCCATTTATCTCCGGCATTCTGCTGGCAGATTTTGTTCCCTTTCCTGATCGTACTATTGACTTATTCGGCCCTCGCTCGCGACCGCGAGACGGGTATGGAGCGTTACCTGATGGCGGTGGGATCGAATCGAGCGACGCTCATTTTTGGCAAGACGTTCGGCGTCGGGTTAGTGCTTCTCGCGATTTATCTCACTGCCTTTGGTTTGGGTGGAGCGGTAACGTCGGCAGCGGCCGGGTTTGGCGAAGAGGACACGACGGCCTGGATGTTACTCGGCCTGTTTTATCTGTTATTCGGTGGGACCATATTCTTCCTCACCCTAGCTATTTCGGGATTGGCCTCCACTTCACGCAAGGCACTCACCGGAGGCTTGGTGATGTGGCTGTTACTGTGCCTGATCCTGCCGCGTTGGGCCGCCGACTACGGGCGCACCTCGACGGCGTCTCCTTCAGCGGTGGAGATGCGGCGAATTACCGAGTTGGATATGGAGAAGGGGTTCGAGGAGCGTCCCTCCCGAGAGGCCCGGCTGGAGGCGACGCTCAACATGCTTTTCACCGAGCTGAAAGTAGGGCGGCGGGAGGATCTGACCGTGAATCTCGCGGGTTTTAATTTCATCGCCGAGGCCGAGGTAGAAAGCGCGTCTGAGCGCCGCCGGCTGGGTCAAGCGCGCCAGAGCATGGCCGCGCAGACCTTGGCGATGGAGCGGGGCGCGGCATTCTCACCGGCGACGGCGCTGCAGTTGTTGGGCAGCACGCTGGCCGGCACGGCGGCCGTGCAACGGGAGCGTACGGCCGATGCAGCGGACGTTTATGCGCATAGTTTTCGACGGATCTTGAACCGGGAGTTGGCGGCCAAGGGCAAAGAGTGGGGCGGGGCGATGATAAGTGGGCGCAACCTTTGGAGTCAAGTGGACACCTTTGAAGCCGACCTACCGATGCAGATTAACGCGGCCTCGGTGCGCAGCCGTTCCATTGTGACGCTGTTGATGTGGTTTTCGCTCTCGATGCTCGCCGCCGCGACCGCCGGTTTGGTCGTTCCGCAGATCGGGGAGCGTTCATGAACCGGAAGCTGATCCTGGCCTTGGCCGCGTTTCTGGTGTTGGGTATGGCTGCGGCCTGGAATGGCCGGCGCATGCGCGACGCGTTGGCACAAGTGCAAACGCAGGTGGTCAGTGCCAACCTGCAGCGCCTGGAGATTGGGAAGTTGAATGCGGGCCTTAGTTCGCCCACGGGCCGCCCTCGCATGGAAGATTCCGTGCTGGCCGTAGCGGAACGCGTCGCTCCCTGGATGGTGAGTGCGCCTGCGGGGATGGCGGGCGCGGCCGTGGGGCAGGCGGCGTTGCGGAGCACGATTTGGCATCCCACCTCCTGGGGCGCCGAGCCGGGGCTGGACGTTTTCGAGAATGCGCAGACGATGGCGTCGGGCCACTTCGACTTGGCGTTAGTGATGGTGTTTGCCTTGCCACTCGTCATCTTATTTGCGCCGCGTCAGGACAACGTGATGCTGGCGATGGGCCCGGTGGTGAGTTTGGTGGGTATCTTAATGAGTGGTGCCCCGCTCGCGAGCGCTGATACTTGGCTGCGCACGGCGGCTTGGCTGGTGCTCATCGGGCTGTACGGATTTTTCTGGCTGATGGTGCGCAACCGGCAGAGCGTGTACTGGATGACGGGTGTCACATATTTGGCGCTGGTGGTGTTGGTGCCCGGGTTAGCCGTGATGGTTGGTGAACTGGTGGTGCCACCTCCGTCGCGGGTGCTGCTGGCTGAGGGGACGCAGGAGTACTTGCGGCCGGTGATGGAAAAGTCGAGCCGCGCCCTGGCCCCGTTCTACGAAAACCACCCGGAATATGTCGAAGGTGGTTTGACGGCCGCCGACTATGACCGGGTGCGGCTTGGTGCCGAAGCCGAGCGGCACGCGGC
>JAYVRS010000810.1:0-4242 GCA_043776185.1 Bryobacteraceae bacterium
GAAAATATCCGCGCCTCCATCATCCAAGGCGACCCCGGTGCCACACTCTGCGTTGAGTTTTATGGTGACCGCATCGAAGACCTGCCGCCGCGCCTCGAAGCGCTCAAGCAAGACCTCGCCGCCCGTCAGCTTGGCTATCGTTACCATCCCATCACCGACCCCAAACAGCAGGCTCGCGTCTGGAGCCTGCGCGAAGCCGCGCTCGGTCTTTCCATGGCCGTCAAGGAAGATGCCAAGTCCATCTCGTTCGTCGAAGATACCGCCGTCGCGCCCGAGAAACTCAGCGAGTTCATCGGCCGCTTCATGGACTTACTCCGCAGCCACGGCACCACCGCCGGGGTTTACGCCCATGCCTCCGTTGGTTGCTTACATGTCCGGCCCGTGGTCAACATGAAGACCGAGGAAGGCGTCCGTAAGTTTGAAGCAATCGCCAACGACGTGGCGGACTTAGTCCTCGAATTTGGGGGAGCCCTGTCGGGAGAGCATGGCGATGGCCTGGTCCGCAGCCCTTTCATGAAGAAGATGTTCGGCCCCGCTCTGTATGAAGCCTTTCGCGAAATCAAGCGGACCTTTGACCCCCACGGCATCCTCAACCCCGGCAAGATCGTCGACGCTCCGCCGATCACCTCGAACCTTCGCTTCGGCCCCACTTACAAAGCCACTAACCCGGAAACTTACTTCGATTACTCTGATTACGGCGGCCTCGCTGGCGCCGTGGAGATGTGCAGCGGCGTTGGCGCTTGCCGTAAGACGCTCTCCGGCAATATGTGCCCCAGTTACATGGTCACTCGCGAGGAAGCCGATTCCACCCGCGGGCGCGCCAACGCTCTCCGCATGGCCATGGCCGGCGACCTCGGCGAAGCGGGGCTCACCGATCACGGAGTTTACAAGGTGCTCGAGTTATGTCTAGAATGCCGCGCCTGTAAATCGGAATGTCCCGTCGGCGTCGATATGTCGCGTTACAAGAGCGAGTTTCTCGCCGGCTACTGGAAACAGCACGGCACCCCGCTCAAGGCCAGGATACTCGGCCACGCCAATCGGCTCGCTCAGTTAGGCAGCCTAATGCCGTCGCTTGCTAACGCCGCCACGGGCCTTATGCGCGGCTTCGCCGGCATCCACGCCGACCGCACGCTACCCAAGCTCAGCAGCCAGACTTTCGCCAACTGGTTTCGCAACCGTCCGGCGGTCGACAAGCCGGGGGTTCTGCTCTTCAATGACACCTGGACCAACTACTATCAACCCGAGATCGGCATCGCCGCCACCAACGTTCTATCGGCCGCTGGCCAATCCGTGTCGCTGGCCCCCAACGTCTGCTGCGGGCGCCCTTTGATCTCTCAAGGCTTATTGAAAGATGCTCGCGACTTAGCCGAGCGAAATACGCGCCAGTTACTCGCCGCCGCCCGCGCCGGCCAAAAACTCATTTTCTGCGAACCCAGCTGTCTTTCCGCCGTTCGTGAAGACGCCCCCGGACTTTTGCGTGGCGAGCTACGAGCGCAAGCCGAGGAAGTCGGCGCCGCCTGCTTCCTCTTCGAAGACTATCTCGAGAGCGAACTTGCGAATGGTCGGGCCACTCTAGCGCTAAAGGCCGGACCGGCAGAGATACTTCTGCACGGACACTGCCACCAGAAGGCCATGGGACTACTCGAAAGCGCGAAGTCCCTCCTAGCCAGAATTCCGGGCTCGAAGATACTCGACCCCGATGCCGGCTGTTGCGGCATGGCCGGATCCTTCGGCTACGCGCAGGAGAAATTCGAGGTCTCGCGCCAAATCGCGCACCGCAAGTTAGTTCCCGCCGTAGTTAGTCGTAAGAGTGGCACTCCGGTCGCCGCCGCAGGATTTTCCTGTCGCCACCAGGTGCAGGACTTCACCGACGCCACACCGATCCACCCGGCCGTCTTACTGGAGAGCCTCTTACAAGGTAAATCATGAACCTCGCCTGGATTTCGCTGGGAGCCTTACTACTCGTTATCGTGGTAAGTTGTTTCTCCAAACTGAATGTCGGCATCCTATCGCTCGTCGCCGCCTGGATCATCGGCGTTTACCTGGGTGGCATGAAACTCGACGCCGTGCTCGCCGGATTTCCGGTTCCACTCTTTCTGACTCTCGCCGGAATGACGTTACTCTTCGCCCAAGCCCAAAATAACCAAACCCTCGATAAGATTGCCCACCAAGCCGTTCGCCTGTGCTGCGGTAACTCCGGCATGATTCCGGTGCTCTTCTTTCTCGCCGCCGCCGCCCTGGCGTCCATCGGGCCGGGTAACATCGCCACCACCGCCCTGCTGGCCCCTATCGCCATGAGCGTCGCCGGACGCGCTGGTATTCCGTTATTCCTTATGGCACTCATGGTCGGCAATGGCGCCAACGCCGGCTCACTGTCCCCTTTCGCCCCTACCGGTATCATCGTCAGCGGACTAATGAACAAAGCGGGCCTCGGCGGCCATGAATTCGCCACTTACACTTACAACCTAATCGCCCACTCTTTGGTCGCCGTAGCTGGCTATGCGCTGTTCGGCGGCCGCAAGCTTTTTAGCCAGGAATACAAGGGAACTGAAGAAGCCGTCCCATCCTTCGATCGCTCCAATTGGATCACCACCACCGTCATCGTTACCCTGCTGCTCAGCATAATGTTCCTCAAGGTCCCCGTGGGAATGGGCGCGTTTACCGGTGCGATTGTCCTAGCCCTCACCAAGGCAGCCGATACGAGCGAAGCTATTAAGAAGATGCCCTGGAACGTGATCGTCATGGTCAGTGGCGTCACAGTGCTCACCGCTTTGCTCGAAAAGACCCAAGGCATGGAGTTATTCACTGACTTACTCGCGCGTGTCTCGACACCCAAAACCGTCACTGGCCTCATCGCCTTTCTAACGGGCATAGTCTCGGTATACAGCAGCACGTCCAGCGTCGTTCTTCCCGCCTTCCTGCCCACCGTCCCCGGTCTCGCTCTACGTCTGGGTGGAATCGACCCGATGGCAATCGCCTCATCCATGAACATCGGTGCCCATCTCGTCGACGTCAGCCCGCTTTCCACCATCGGCGCACTCTGCATCGCAGCCGTGCCCTCCGGTGAGGATACGCGTCCGCTCTTCAACAAACTAATGGCCTGGGGACTCTCCATGACCCTCGTCGGTGCCGCCGGTTGCTGGCTCGCCTTCAGTCGTTAATCCAAATCCAGGAGCACCTTCAGAAATCGCTCGGGCGATGCCAGAAAATCCCGCGTCACCCGGTAACTTGCAGTCTCTTCATAGGCCACCTTCTTGATGCCCTCCGCCGAGAACTCGTAAATCGTCGCCCCCGGATACGCCAACAGAATCGGCGAATGCGAAGCAATCAGAAATTGCCGCCCGGGCTGCTGCACAATCGCATGAAGCTCGCTCAGCACCGTCAGTTGGCGCTGCGGCGAAAGCGCCGCCTCCGGTTCGTCGAACAGATAAACGCCTGGCCAGTCACACCGATTCTGAATCGTCGCCAGGAAACTCTCCCCATGCGACTGATCATGCAAACTCCGCCCGCCATAGGCATTGAATGTCCGCTGATCGTCCGTGCTCATCTCGTCCAGGTAGTTCGCCACATGGAACATGCTTTCGGCGCGCAGAAAGAAGCCGGTCGCCGACCGGCCGCGGGACCACTCCAGCCGCAGCGCCCGGCCCAGCCGGTCCATCGTCGCGGTCTGCCGCGTGGGAGGAAACTTCATGTTCGAGCTGCCGCCTTCCAGCGAATAGTCCAGCGCCCGCGCGATCCCTTCGAGGAGAGTCGACTTGCCGGAGCCGTTCTCGCCCACCAGAAACGTAATCGGCGTCGGGAACTTCAGCGAAGTCAGCTTGGCGAGCGAAGGAACGGTGAAAGGGTAGGCGTCATCCGTCCGCGTCCGGTCCAGACGCAGACCCAGCAACGGCAGCTTTGCGTTGGGTAAAGCCAAAGGAAAAGTGTAGCACTGGCCCAATGCCTCCATTAGCAACTCTTATTCATATTGCGTCTTGCATTTGGGAAAATTGTGGGATAACCTAATTTCATGGATACGTTTCTCAACATCGGCCGCAACCAACGGCCCGTGGTGTGTGTCCCGCTAAGGGTCGTCGTAGTCGTAATTCCGGTAATTGGTGTAGTAATACGCCAATCCCACCGCGCGGCCTGACGCATTCGTAAAGAAAGTTCAGAGGGCCACCGGTGGGAAACCAACTCCCCGGTGGCTTTTTTCATTGCACCACTAAACGCTGTTCGAGAGGATAAACCGTATGTCGACCG
>JAYVRS010000811.1:0-4238 GCA_043776185.1 Bryobacteraceae bacterium
CCAGCGTCCTCACTCCAAACAGGCGCTCGATCTTCCGGCGAGAGAATGCTAACCGCACTCGCCTCCGGTTGAAGCGCTACGGGCGCAGGATCGGCAAGAGCCGGGAGGGGAGAGTTAGTGGGGACTAAGTCACTGAACTCGAAGGCCGGCACGGACTCTTCGCGAGTGGCCTTGACCTCGGCTGGGTCCAAGAAGATGGGCTCGCGCGGAACGAGTTTGGTCAGTGCGGAGACGAACCGAACCTGGGACGAAGCGGGCGCAGGTTCCGGTAGATAGTTGGGGAGGGCTGAAACGGGGTCCGTTACTTCCGCCCTAACTTGCGCCACCAGGGGTGACTCATCAACCATGACTGGCAACCCTGCGGGTGACGAGTCGTCCGCGGCTTCATCAGAGAAAGCGGGTGACGAATGAACGGGTGGCACGCCTTCGGGGACGGCATTTGGCTCCTCATCCCAGGTACTCAGCAGGTCCGCGAGGAGACCTTCCATTGGATTAAATTCAGTGGACATGGCCAATCCTTAAAGGAAACGCTCCACGCTGGCCGCTAACTCGGCGGCGTCGTAAGGCTTCGCGATATATTCATCCGCGCCTTGCTTCATTCCCCAAAACCGGTCACTATCCTGGGTCTTGCTACTGACGAGGACGATTTTAATGTCCTTGGTTTCGGGCGTCGTCTTTAACTGACGGCAAACTTGGAAGCCATTTTTTTTGGGTAGGATAATATCGAGTAACATCACGCGCGGTTTGAACTGCATGGCTTTTTCTAGCGCCTGCTCACCATCGATGGCGGTGACGACGTTATAGCCGCGGCCTTTGAGCGCCGCCTGCATGGCCCGCAATTCCGTGGGACTATCGTCGACTACGAGAACCGTTGTTTCCATGATTGTGTCTTTCCTGCCGCAGTCCGTTTTGCGGGAGCCAAATGCCGTTGCACGGTGCGCGTCAGTGCCTCAGCGTCAAAGGGCTTGGTGAGATAGTCCGAGCAGCCCGCGAGTTTACCTTTCACTTTGTCGAAGAAGCCGTCTTTGCCCGAGAGCATGATCACGGGGATCTCGCGCATCAGGGCATTTTGACGGACGATCTTACAAACCTGATAGCCATCCATGCGCGGCATCGTGATATCGAGCAGGATGACGGCCGGCGTCAATTCGTCCAACTTGGCCAGCGCTTGCATGCCATCTTCGGCGACCACCACCCGGTAGCCGGCTTTTTTGAGGGTGCTGGAGACCACGCGGCGGACGGTGATGCTGTCATCGACGGCCAGAATGATGGGCTGATCCGCAATTTCTTTGAGCACGAAAGCGACGTCGCGTTCGTCCGGCTTCAGTCGGAAGGCTCGTTCCAAGGCCAAGGCAGCTTCGCTCAAATCACCCAGGTTCAGATGCGCCAGACCGACGAGAAAATGGCTCTCGTAAGTGGGTTGACGTTTGGCGGCCGCTTCATGCCGAATAATCGCGTTACGCAGAGCCCCTTCGTCGGCTCCGCGATTCGGCAGATAGTTTTCGAAGGCGGAAAGTTTCAAGAATGCCCCGCAGCGGCCGCACTGCGACGAGCCACCGTGGACCTGCTGGGCGCAGAACGGGCAAGGACCGGCGTCGGCCACGGGTTCGGTGCGCGGCTTGGGCTTCGACATCTGCGATAGCCGCAGGCCACCCAATTGATCGAGCGCGGTCTTGTTCGATGGGTTGAGCGCGAGGACACGCTCCAGATGCGTCATCGCCTCTTCGGCCGTCTCGGCCAGCGCGGCTCGCCACAGCCACGCCTGCTCGCTCTTCGGTTCTGATTCGCTTACTTCGCGAAATAAGGCGCGGGCGACGATTTTGTCACCGCCTTTGGCTGCGGTGACAGCTTCGCGAAATAGAATATTGTGCTTAGTTTGGAGTGCGGCCATGGATTTATTTCTTCACGAACCGATCAATGCCCTCGTCACGCCAGACGCGCAAGGTTTGCGAGTCGCGGTCAGCAATCTTTAACCCAATGGCGTTCACCGGATAATCGTATTTTTTTTGTAGTTCAATCCACGATTTCCTGATCGTTTCGTTAATCGCCATGGATCCTATTCCTTTCGCCGAAATGCGAGCGCGAGCTGGGCGCTTGGGCCGCGAAGGCTGTGGGGCCAAACTGACCCCGATAACCCGGTAGCGCGGCCGCCAATGATTCAAAAGCGGGAGTGCAACTGGCGGGCCCGAGCACTCCCAACGTCAGACTGCCGAGAGCGGGCTTCATCCAGTGCTGCACCAAATCGGCCAGACCTTCGGAATCCACCGCGTCCAGCCGGGTGAGGATCTCTTCGGCCGAAATCGGGGCATCGAAGTAGAGCTGTTGTAGGGCCACGCGGGTCATTGCCGCATGTTCATCGGTCGCGGTTAGCATGAGACTATTGCGGAGGCGCGTACCCGCTAACCAAACTTCTTCCTCGCTGACGGCCGCCGACCCGAGGCATAGATTGGCCAGGGAATCTTGGATACGGGCGACGACTTCCTCTAAGTGTTCCGGGGCCGTGCTGCCTTGAATCAGAAAGATCCCCGTCAAGCCGTAGGCTTGATACTCGGCTTGTATCTCGTACACGAGACCGCGCTTTTCGCGTAAGTCAGAAAATAGGCGCGAGGATAGGCCTTGGCCCAGCACGCTAGTAAGTACATGCAGCCGGTAGCGGTCGGCGCTGGAGTAAGCCGGCGCGGGGCAGGCCAGGCAGAAATATACTTGGCGGAGTTGGGCAATTTCCAGTTGCTCCACCGGTTGCCAGCGGGGCACCGACATCGGGGCGGCAGGTTCACCGCCACGCAGGCGCCAGAAGCAATCGTGGACTTGGGCCACAAACTGTTCGTGTTCGACGTTACCCGTGGCCGCCACAATCAGTCGGCCCGGCACGTAGTGCTGATGATGAAAATAGATGGTATCTTCGCGGCTGAAATGGCTCACCTGCTCCGCGGTGCCACTGACGGGGCGGCCCAAGGCATGCCCGCTCCAAATGTGGCTCTTCAGGGTTTGTTCGAGATGAGTCTCGGGCTGATCCGCTTGGCGCTCAATCTCCTGCAGGATGGCGGCGCGTTCGGAGGCGAGGGCGCGCTCCGGAAAGGTGGAGTTCATCAGCAGATCGCCCAGCAAGTCAAGCGCATGGTAGGCGTAATCCTGCATCACCGAGGCGACGAAACAGGTATAGTCGCGCGTGGTGAAAGCCCCGACGCGCCCGCCTACTAAGTCAATCTGACGCGCGATCTGGGGGGCGTCGCGATTGCTGGTGCCTTGAAATAGCAGATGTTCGCACAGATGGGCTAAGCCATTTTCGCCCGGAGCCTCGTGGCGGCTACCGCAATCAACCAGGAGCCCGGCCGAGATGGCGCGGCTGGCCGGCAGCCGTTCGGTGACCACCCGGACGCCATTTTCAAGCGTCGTCGATTCGAACTGTTCGGTAAGCTTCGTCATGCAAGGCAAACGGTGAACTGCGGGCCGCAGGATCCAACTGAAGATGTTTCGCTACCCTTGCAGTGTGCGCGAAGTACTCCAAAGATGTAATCCTCAAAAGGCCTTAGAACCGTACCCGGTAAATACTCGATTTGCCTCCCCCTGTTTATGGGGCCTGTTCGAGGAAACCGAGCTCCGGTGACCTAGAATAGAGGGAGTGAAGTCCTCCGGCAAACAAACCCTGCGCACGGTCGAGATCTGCAAATCCTATCGAGGCCGGCGGGTGGTGGACGGGGTGAGTGTCTCGGTCAATCAGGGCGAAGTGGTGGGTCTGTTGGGCCCCAACGGCGCCGGCAAAACCACCTCGTTCTATATGATTGTTGGTTTGGTGTCGCCCGATGCGGGCCAAATCATGCTGGACGACGAGGACCTGACGCACATGCCGATGTACGAGCGCGCACGGCGGGGCATCTCCTACTTGCCGCAGGAGGCGTCGGTATTCCGCAAGCTGACGGTGGAAGACAACCTGCTGGCGATTCTCGAATCGTTGCCCATCCCCCGGCACGAACGGCAGGACCGGATGCGTCGCCTGATTGCGCAACTGGGCCTGGAACAAGTGCGGCAGAGCAAAGGCTATATGCTCTCCGGTGGCGAGCGCCGCCGCGTGGAGATCGCCCGATCGCTGGTGATTGAGCCCAGCTTTCTGCTGCTGGACGAACCATTCTCCGGCATTGACCCGATTCAAGTGATCGAGTTGCAACGAATTATTTTCGATTTGAAGAAGATGGGCATTGGGATCCTGGTGACCGACCACAACGTGCGCGAAACGTTGG
>JAYVRS010000812.1:0-4224 GCA_043776185.1 Bryobacteraceae bacterium
AGCCGTTGCTCCGCAGTGGAGCCTCCCTCCTTCAACATCCGCTCACCCAACCAGCGTCCGGCTTCCAAAAAAGTAACATCGTTCATCAGGTTCAGAGCCTGAAGCGGCGTGTTCGTGCGAGACTCCCGCACCGTGCAACTTTCATGATTGGCCGCATCGAAATTCACCATCATAGGTGGGGCGATGGTGCGCTTCCAAAACGTATAAAGACCGCGCCGGTAGAGGTCACGTCCCGAGCTCTCCACGTAATCCATGTCCTGCATCGAAATCTCTTTCCACAGTCCGGCCGGCTGATAAGGTTTCACCGATGGTCCACCGACCGACTCTTGCAGCAGTCCGCTGGCGTGCAAGGCCGAGTCGCGAATCATCTCGGCGGCGAGCCGGACGCGAGGCCCCCGGGCGAGTAAGCGATTCTCGGGGTCCCGCTCTTGTAACTCGGGCGTCAGCTTCGAGGACTGCCGGTAAGTGGCACTGGTGACGATCAGCTTCTGCAGCGCCTTCACATCCCAGCCGGAGCGGACAAATTCGAGCGCCAGCCAATCGAGTAACTCGGGGTGCGACGGCCAGTCGCCCTGGGTGCCGAAGTCCTCCGCCGTTTTTACTAGTCCCGTGCCGAAGTACATCTGCCAGAAGCGATTGACGGTCACCCGCGCCAACAGTGGATTCTCTGGCGCCACCATCCAGCGGGCCAGCCCGAGCCGGTTATTGGGTTGGCCGGCTGGCAGCGGTGGCAGAATGGCCGGCAAACCAGGCGTCACCACGTCGCCGGGCTTATCATATGCTCCCCGCATCAGAATGTGTGTGGGGCGCGCCTGCTCACTCTCCGCCATCACCATCACGGTGGGGAAGGTCCGTTCGAATCGATCTTTTTCGTCCAGCAACCGTTGTAGGTTGCGCCAGGATTGGGCGAACGGGGCCGGGGCAGCGGCCGTTTCCAAAAACGCGGCGCGCGCGAATGCCGGACGATCGAGCCCCGCGAGCGCGGCCACCTGATCGGGCGGCAGGACGCGCGAGTAAGTGCGGGCCGCGAGAAGTTCGCCGAAGAACTTGTTGGCCGCGCCACCGCCCGCTCCCAATCGAAGGGGCTCTTTGAAAGTGGCCCCCGCATTCACAAAGGGACGATAGAGCGTATCCTGGCTCACCGTGACGGGCTCCGCTTGGCCATCGACGAAAATGCGCACCCCGCCCGCAGCCACGCTGCCATCGTAAGTCGCCGCAATGCGGTACGGACGATTGGCCTCCAGCCGGCGCACCGTGTCCACCCGAATGGCGTCATTCACGTAATTGCTGGTGAGGTGGAAATGCACATGGCCGTCGCGCAGTGACAGGCCATAGCCCCGGCCCTGCGCCGTATCGGTCATCCGAGTTACCAGCGCGCCGTTGACGGGTTCGTTGGTCTTGATGTGGGCCGCCAGCGTGAAATGGTCGCCGATGTCGAAGGCGCCGGCCTCTCGGCTTTCGCGGGCTTGGCCGGGTTGCCAGGCGAAGTCGAGTCCCGTGGATGGTGTCCAATGCTCACTCGCGCCGGCCTGGGCTTGAGCGATGGCGGTTTCATTGCGCCGCAGAAAATCGCGCTCGGCGGCGATCGTTTTTTCCCGCCGGGCCAGGTCCGCTTGCTGCGCCGCCGTGGGCGCCGGCACGTAGGGCGGGGAATTGCCGTACTTTCGCGCGCGGCCGTTCTCCGGCACGTTATTGAAGTAAGCGAAGAACTGGTAGAACTCTTTCTGCGTCAGCGGATCGTACTTATGGTTGTGGCAACGGGCGCAGCCGAGCGTGAGGCCCAGAAAGACCGTGCTGGTGGTCTCCACCCGGTCCACCACGTATTCCACCGCGTACTCCTCCGCCACAATGCCGTCTTCGGAGTTGCCGCGATGATTGCGGTTGAAGCCGGTCGCGATGCGCTGATCGCGCGTGGCATGGGGCAGCATGTCGCCAGCGATTTGCTCGAGCGCGAATTGGTCGAAGCGTTGGTTGCGATTGAAAGACTCAATCACCCAATCGCGCCACCGCCACATTTGCCGCTCGCCGTCGAATTGATAACCGTTGGTGTCGGCGTAGCGCGCCGCTTCCAGCCAACGGGCGGCCATGCGCTCACCATAACGCGGCGAAGCGAGCAGCCGGTCGATGGCGCGTTCGTATGCCTGGGGTCGCTTGTCGTTCAAGAAGGCATCGATCTCCGCCGGCGTCGGCGGCAACCCGGTGAGATCGAACGTCACCCTTCGCAGCAGCGTCTCCGGGCCGGCTTCGCGCGAGGGTGTGAGATGCTTACGCTCCACCTTGGCCAGGACGAATTGGTCGAGGGGGTTGCGGGGCCAGCGCGACCTCGCGATGGGGGGCTTTTGTGGCTTCGGCGCGATAAACGACCAGTGTGCTTGCCAAACCGCGCCTTCACTGATCCACTGGCGCAAAATCGCCACCTCCGCATCGGTCACCGTATGGCCGGTGATGGCCGGCGGCATGCGGCGGGCGGGCTGTGTGGCGCGCACGCGCCGGATTATCTCGCTTTCGTCGGGCTTCCCCGGCCGGATCGCGAAACGGCCACGCCGCTCCGCCTTGGCATCGGTCTCCACGTCGAGGCGCAACGAAATGCCTTTGTTCTTGGCATCGGGTCCGTGGCAGGCGAAACACTTGTCGGACAGGATGGGCCGCACGTCCCGGTTAAATTCCAGGCTGGGCCCGCCATTTGCTGCATTGGCCTGCGCAGCGAAGCCCATCAGCACCAGAATGATTCTTGTCACCTCCTATTCGTATCGCATTTTGGGGCTGCCGGCGGCGCAGGCCGCCAAATATCGCTAAAACGCTAAAAGCAGAAAATGTTTCCGATCTCCTACCGAAACACTGTAAGATGTGCAAAGGGATACCTGTCAATGCGCCGTCGATTCAATCTTTCTTCCTCGTTTTTCCGGGGTCTATTGATCCTCTCCCTGTTCACCGGCACGCTGGTCAGCGTGTTCAGTCAAGAAGTGCTCACCAACCAGTCGGTTATCAAAATGGTGAAGGCCGGTTTGAGCGAAGAGCTGATCCTCAGCGTCGTAAAGCAGCAAACCAGCGCTTTCTCCGTCGGTTCCACCGAATTGGTGGAGCTCAAGATGGCGGGCGTTACCGAGCGCATCATCACCGCGATGATCGCCAAGGCGATGGGACCCGCACCAGCCGCACCCGCCAAGCCCGACGCCGCCAAACCCAAACCCCCGCCGCAGGAGAGCGGCATCTATTACAAGAAGGGCGACGCCTGGGTGGAGATGCTCTCCGAAGAGATCGCCTGGAGCAATGCCGGCGTGGTGAACAGCATGCGCAACGTCGCCAGCATTGGCTTACTGAAGAAAGATGTCAGCGGGACCGTGGCCAAGCCGTCCAGCCTTTCCATGCTCACTTCGCCTTTTGATTTGCTGATTGTGCCGGCCAACGGCGCCGACATCCACAGTTACATTCTGGTGCCGCTCAAGGGCACCAAGGGCGCTCGCGAGGTGGAGATCGGGCCGGCCAAAAAAGGCTCGGCCAGCAAACGGTCAATCTCCTTCGGTGTGGAAAAGGTGGGCGACAAGCAGTTTAAGCTCTACTTCCCCTCGGCGCTCGGCCCCGGCGAATATGGCATCTTGCCGCTCAACCAGATTGCCACCGAGAACGGGGCCAACGCCGCGCCCGTTGGCCGCATATTTACTTTCCGCGTGTTGCTCTAGCTTCTCTACACTAGAGGATGATGCCTCTTCGTTTCCTGCTTGCTTTGGCCGCGCTCTGGTTAATGGCCCAGACGAACACCGACCCCGCCGCGCGTCTGTGGCAGTATCGCAATCTGGGCAAAGCCTTTTATGAAAACCCCACCACGCAGAACGAGTGCGTGGCTGAGTTCAAGAAGGCGCTCGATCTTGAGCCGGGTTCCATCCGCGAGAAACTCAATTACGGGCTGGCGCTGGTGCGGGCGGCTAACAATCCCGACGGCTTGAAGCTGCTCGAAGAGGTCCAAAGGCTCGATCCGAAGCTGCCGCACACTTGGTTCAATCTCGGCATTCACTGGAAGAAACAGGGCGATGCGGAGCGGGCCATCCCGCAGTTTGCCCAAATGGTAAAGCTAGTGCCCGGCGAGCCTAAGGGTTGGTACAATCTCGGCGCGTCGCTCAAATTGGGTGGCCAAAATGAGGAAGCTTTGAAGGCCTTTGAGCGCGCTTCCCAATTGGACCCCACCCTGGCCGCCGCTCGCTTTCAGCTCTACAACGCCTATCGCGC